>NZ_JAPWCL010000003.1:0-139576 GCF_041433955.1 Pauljensenia sp. 20925_1_25
TGCCGCCGGAGGGGCAGCACATGGGGTTCGCGAAGGTCGTCATGGCTCTAGTCTGTCGGACGGATTCCTTCCGAGCAACATCAAGTCCACACCGTGAGATTGTGTAACAACGATGTCTGCGCGTGGATGCACACGTTCCTCCA
Source organism: Pauljensenia sp. 20925_1_25 (assembly GCF_041433955.1). Taxonomy (NCBI): domain Bacteria; kingdom Bacillati; phylum Actinomycetota; class Actinomycetes; order Actinomycetales; family Actinomycetaceae; genus Pauljensenia; species Pauljensenia sp. 20925_1_25. The sequence continues at coordinate 144 of NZ_JAPWCL010000003.1, forward strand.
TGGCGGTGTCGCCGACGTACAGCACGTGGGATCAGCGGATACGGACGTGGGCGGGACCATTCGGTCCCGCCCACGTCCTAGTGCCTCGAGGACTTTTCAGGCCTCCAGGCCGCGCTGGGCACGCACTTGTCGAGTAGCGGAGACAAGGTTGTCCAGCGACGCCTTCGTTTCCTCGTAGCCGCGGGTCTTCAGTCCGCAGTCGGGGTTCACCCACAGTCGCGAGACCGGCACGGCGTCAGCGGCCAGGCCGATGAGCTCGACGAGTTCCTCGGTGCTGGGAACGCGGGGGGCATGGATGTCCCACACGCCGGGACCAATGCCGTGGTCAAAGCCAGCCTCGGCCAGTTCGGGGACGACCTCCATCTTGGAGCGCGCTGCCTCGATGGACGTCACATCGGCGTCCAGGCCCTTGATGGCGTCGATGATCTGGCCGAACTCGGAATAGCACAGGTGCGTGTGGATCTGAGTGTCCGGGCGCACCGAGGAGGTGGCCAGGCGGAAGGATCCCACGGACCAGTTCAGGTAGTCAGCGTGGCGGTCGGCGTCCAGGGGCAGAAGCTCGCGCAGGGCGGGTTCGTCGACCTGGATGGCGGCGATGCCGGCAGCCTCGAGGTCGGACACCTCGTCGCGCAGGGCCAGACCGATCTGGTCGGCAATCTCGCTCAGGGCCAGGTCGTTGCGCGGGAAGGACCACGCGATGATCGTGACGGGGCCGGTCAGCATGCCCTTGACGGGCTTGTCGGTCAGCGACTGGGCGTAGGTGGTCCATCCCACGGTCATGGGCGCGGGGCGCGAGACGTCGCCCCACAGGATCGACGGGCGCGTGCAGCGCGAGCCGTAGGACTGTACCCAGCCGTTGCGCGTGGCTGCGAAGCCGTCGAGCAGCTCGGCGAAGTACTGGACCATGTCGTTACGCTCGGCTTCGCCGTGGACGAGGACGTCCAGGCCAAGCTCCTCCTGCAGGGTGATGACGGATGCGATCTCCTCACGCATGCGCGCCTGGTAGTCCGCGTCGGAGAGTTCACCGCGCGCGTTAGCGGCGCGGGCCTTGCGGATCTCGGTGGTCTGCGGGAACGAACCGATGGTCGTCGTGGGCAGCGGGGGCAGGTGCAGGCGCTCGGTCTGAGCAGCCTCGCGCTCCAGGTAAGGCTCGCGGGTGCGGTCTGCATCTGTCAGGGCGGCCGTGCGGGCGCGGACCTCGGGGCGCACGACGCCGGGGGCGGCGGCGCGCTGCTCGAGGACGCGGGTCGCTTCAGCGACCTCGGCGTCGATGGCATCCCAGCCCTCGTCCAGGCCTCGGGCCAGGGTGACGACCTCGAGAACCTTCTGGTCGGCGAAGGCAAGCCAGGCGTGCAGGTTCTCGTTGAGGGTCGCGTCGTCCCAGGTCTCCAGGGCAGTGTCGTGGGGCACGTGCTGGAGCGAGTTGGAGGTGGCGACGGTGACGCGTGCAGCGCCCAGGGCCTGTGCGGCCTTCAGGGTCTCGCGCAGCTGGGCCAGGTCGGCGCGCCAGATGTAGCGGCCGTCGACGCCGCCGACGACGAGGGTGACGCCGGACAGGTCCGCGCCCTCGGGGAGGGAACCGCGCAGCGTGTCGACGTGGAGAGCCTCAACGCCCGTCTTGGCCAGGGCAGCCACAGCGTGGGAGGCGTCGCCGTAGGGGGTGGTGAGCAGGATCTGGGGACGCTCGGTGGCAGAAGCCAGGCGCTCGTAGACGCGGGCTGCCAGCTCGCCCAGCTCGGCGCGGGTTCGCGAGAGGTTGTCGGAGGTAAGGGCAGGCTCGTCAAGCTGGACCCACGGAGCACCCGCGGCATGCAGAGCAGCCAGCGCATCCGCGTACGCGGCCACGGCCTCGTCGATGCGGGTGAGCGGATCGAAATCGGGGGTGGCCGGATCGGCCTTGGCCAGGGCCAGGTAGGTGACTGGACCGACCAGGACGGGACGGGTCACGTAGCCCCACTCGCGGGCGTCGGCGAAGCGACGCACGACCGTGTCGTCGGCGAAGTGCAACGGCGTGTCGGGGCCGATCTCGGGGACGAGGTAGTGGTAGTTCGTGTCGAACCACTTCGTCATCTCTTCGGGGCCGACCTTGTCGTCGCCGCGGGCCAGCGCGAAGTAGAGGTCGAGGCCCTGCCGGCCGACGAAGCGCGGCGGGATAGCACCCAAGAGAATCGTGGCGTCCAGGACGTGGTCGTAGAGCGAGGGCGCGTCGGCCAGAGAGGCGTCCGAGGGATTCAGACCGAGCTCAACGAGGCGCGCCAGGTTCTCCTTACGCAGGTCGTCAGCAGCGTTCAGTAGCTCGGCCTCGGTGATGCGGCCAGCCCAACGGGCTTCGAGGGCGCGCTTGAGCTCGCGGCCGCGGCCGATACGCGGATAGGCCAGAATCGTGGCGGTAGGGAACTGCGCGGGGGCAGCGGACATAGTGATCTCCTTGGGTGTGCTACTCGTGCGGCGCACGCGGGCGAGGCCCGCACCCGGCCGCGGGGTGGATTGACGGGATGCGCTCAGTGATGCGTGAAGGGGTGCGAGGCCGGGGACCACTGCGGGTCCGGCGTCACTCCCATGAGCGCGAGAATGTCGAGGACGGGCTTGGCCTTGTTGAAGGTGTAGAGGTGGACGCCCGGAGCACCCGCGTCCAAGACAGAGTGAATGAGGCGGGATCCGAAGGCCGCGCCGAACTCGTCGCGGCGCTCCTGCTCCTCGAAACCGGCCAGTGTCGTCAGAAGCTGTTCGGGGACCTCGATACCGGTGAGGTCCTGGACGCGGCGCAGGCGCGCCGGATCCGTGGCCGGCAGCAGGCCGGGAACAATCGGGATAGTGACGCCGGCGCGACGGGCGCGCTCGACGAAGGACGCGTAGACCTCGGCGTCCCAGAACAGCTGTGTAATCGCGAAGGACGCGCCCGCCGCCTGCTTGACGAGGAGGCGCTCGACCTCCTGCTGGGGCGTCGTGCCCGCCGCCGGGTTACCCGCTGGGAACGCGGCGACCGCGATGGTCAGGGGCTTGAAGGCGGAGCGCAGGGCCTCGCCCGGGTGAGCGTTGCAGCGGCGTCTTTCGACCGTGCGGATGAGATGAATGAGTTCCGTCGCGCTCGCGACACCGCCCGGGCCGGGTTCCCAGTCCTCTTGCCCGACCGGCGGGTCTCCGCGCAGGGCCAGGAAGGTTCGCACGCCCGACTCCAGGTAGTCGTGCACGGTGGAGACGACCTCAGCCGTGGAATTGCCGACGCAGGTCAGGTGCGCGATCGGCTGGATCGGGGTGTCTCGTACGAGGCGCTGGACCGTCGAGCGGGCATTGTTACGATCCTTACCTCCGGCACCGTAGGTCACGGACATGAAGTCCGGGCGAACCTGGAGGAGGCGATCAACCGTGTCCCAGAAGGGGGCTTCCAACGAGGGCTTGCGCGGGGGCATCACCTCGAAGGAGAGGAGCGTGGGCTCATGGTCGTGGGTACAGGGACAGGCGTAGTCGTCGTCGGAGAAGGGCACGGTGAAACTCTCGGGTAGCGGCATCGTCCCGCCTGAGTGCACGTGCGTGCAGCTGGTGTTGTGGCGGCGGGTCGTGGCCTAGGGAATGGCGGACGTCGGCGTCAGCTGCACATTCGGGCACGAATCGACCCGTACATGCGACGGGTGACAATCGTTCGTGCGTTCATGCCACCCAGTATGGTCGCCACCGAGAGGTGCCCGCAGAAGGGGTCCGCGGAACGGGAGTTTGTGACAGCACTGTCTCACGCGACGCGACATGAGGGTGGGCGGTGCGACGATGGTGGTGCCTCCACGGCATCGCCCCCGGGCCAGCAGCACTCCTGCCGGGAGTTGATACCGATGAGAGGAGGTGACTGGGTTGGCACAAGGCCGACGTTCGCGTCAACGGAGGCGGACTGGTCTGGATGGGAAGCAGAAAGCCCAGATCGCTGTAGCAGTGGTAACGACACTGCCACAGCTGATCTGGGCGATTGCATTCCTGCTGAGCACCCTCATGGGTAGCTAAGACCATCCCGGAAACCGGGGAGTCGGACAGCAGCAACTGTTCGACTCCCCTTATTATGACACACTGGTCGCGCAGCGCAGAGCACGAACCCCTGCGCCCCGTAGGATGAACCTCCGTCGGCCCATGGACTGCGCGACAGAGTCGCTCGGGACGCAGATGAGCATGCCCGCGTCGATACTCCCATCATGGGCGACACCGATGTCTCCACACCCGAGACGATCCACACTCCCCCGCCCGCGCCTGGTTCGCGAGTATCATGTGGAGGTGGCGACGTAGCAGTCCACGCCGCTGCGCGAGCGCCGCACGTGCCCCAAGGCGGGGGCCACGGCCTCGTTCAACTGAGCTGTCGTCTCACCTCTTAGAACTGTTCCGGCATGGACGCCGGTCACCCGATGAGGAGCATTCATATGTCCGACATCCGCACGGCACCATCCGTGGCACCGCAAGACTGCTTGAATTTTGCTGACGCCGCCCTGTATCTCGCGGGGCACACGGTCTCAGATCCTTATCTGCGCGAGCTTCACGCCAAGGCAGCGAGCGGCGAGATCACCGTCGAGGAAGCGGGGCATCTCGGTGAGGAGTACCTCTACGCGAAGTTTGGTGTGAACCATGAGTGATCCATCATGGGATGCCTATTTCATCCCAGGGACCCACGCGATGCGTAACAAGTTCACTCGCGGTGGGCGTTTCCCCGACGGTATACCGTCGATGGTGGCGGTCGGTGCGTTGGAGGAGCACTGGGCGCGGCTGCGCCTCATTGAGCTCGTACGTTCCCCTCTCCTGGGCCGCTTCGACTACGACCACATGAAGGCAATTCATCGTCACATCTTCCAGGACACTTTTGCGTGGGCAGGCCAGGAGCGCAGTGCACCAATGGGCGGACCAATGATCAAGTTCGGCCCCGACGTGTCAGCGTTCCCCGACTTTGACCCGCGCGACTATTCGGTCCCGCACGAATATGCGCCGGCAGGGCGGCAGCTGACCGAGGCCGCGACGCACGAGTACGCGCTCCTTCAGGAGGCCGATTATCTACGCGGACTGGCGCTGAGTGAGTTCGTCGACAACCTGGCACTGCGCTGGGTGTCTATCAACGTCGTGCATTCCTTCCGCGAGGGAAACACGCGCTCGCAGCTCGTGTTTTTCTCCGAACTCGCCCACCACGCGGGCTACCACCTGGATGCGAGAGCATTCCTGCCTCCGAGCCGCGAGGATCGACTGGCGGGCGTCACGAATCCTGTTCGTGAGCGTTTCGTCGCGGCGCGCTATTACTTTCAGGACTACCACGATCACACTCCGATGGCCGACACTCTCGCCGAGGTGATCGCTCCGTTGACTGAGGACCAGCGACGCGCCCGGCACATCGTTCCCATTGAGGAGCGTTGAGGGCACATAGAGCCGGGGATCCGGACGACGACGGCTGATCGGCTCCCCGCTCGGCGTCGGCGCGTCTCACGCGGGAGTGAGCACAGTAACGCTCGTCCGGTGCGGATCGGTGGCGCCTCCGACAGGACTCGAACCTGCAACCTCGGGATTAGAAGGCCCTCGCTCTATCCATTGAGCTACGGAGGCATGGCGCATGTGCGCCGCCTGTAAGACTAGCGGAGGTTAGCCGCGCTTTCCAACGGCGCGGCCCAGCAGGAAGGCCAGAAGCGGGAAGAGCAGGACCGATAGGGCACCGGCGACGACCAGCAGGGAGGCCAGCCAGGTTGGGATGATGCCCGTTGAGGATGCCAGGCCGGTAACGGCGACGATAATCGGCAAGCCGGTCGCGCCGTACAGGCCGATGCGCGTCGCGTCCGACCAGCCGACCCGCTCGATGGTCCCATGGAAGCGCTCGAGAGCGACGATGGGCACGCCACGCACGAGGAGGATCGCGCCGACCAAGCTCACGAGCAGGAACGGGTGAGCGGCGACGGCGCTCAGCGAGATGGCCATTCCGGACGTGACGAAGAACAGGGGGATCAGGAAAGAGAAGCCGAGCGTGCGCAGTTCCCCTTCGATCATGGTGAAGTTACCGGGTGCGAGGGCGCGCACGATGATGCCGGCGGCGAAAGCGCCGAGCACCATGTCCAGGTCCAGGACCGCTGACAGGGCCATGAGGCCCGTCAGGATGACCATGACGACACGCATGAGGGTCTTTTGCGAGGTCTGGGCACCGTGCAGGATCGTCCGCCCGATCTCGGGGTGGCGCAGCACGAATCGCGTGGGGATTGCGACGGCGACGATGGTGGCGAGTACGAAGAACATGAGGACGCCGAAGGAGAGCCAGGGGCTGCGTGCGGAGAGCAGCAGCGACATGGCGACGATGGGCGCGAGTTCGCCGATGGCACCGTGCACCAGAACGGCTTTGCCGATGGTGGTGCCCATGACACCGGCCTCCATGAGGATAGGCAGAAGGGTGCCCAGCGCGGTCGAGGTCAGCGCGATAGCGAGCGCGATGTAGGTCGAGTACCCCACGCCGGTGGTCCCGGAGGCAGCGACGGCCACCCATGACACCGCCAGGCCGATCCCGAAGCAGGCCAGCCACGTGGCCAGGGAGCGCTTACCGGCGCTCCCGTGCACTTCTTGCACGTCAATTTCGGTGCCCGCGATGAGGAAGAGCATGCCCATGCCGACCTCACGGAACACGGAGATTGGTTCGGTCAGCGAGGCGAAGCCCAGCGCGTTCGGCCCGACGGCGACGCCCAGGATCAGCAGCCACACGACGTCGGGCACGCGCTTGTGCGTCAGAGAAGCGAGGAGAGGTGCGACGGTGGCTGCGGCTGCGATGATGAAGAGGGAGACGATAGATCCCTCAGTGTCGGTCGCTGTGGAGGAGGCGACGAGGCCGTGGCTCGTTGCATCGGTCGCGGCGAGGATGGTGATCGGCATGTTCATGTGCGCTCCTGACGGGGCAAAAGGATCGATGGTGCGGTGCCGCGTAACACGCGGGCGCGTCGCGTCGAATTGCGGGCATGACAAAGGCCCGGGACGACTAGTCCCGGGCCCGTGCGTGGATGCGAGGTCAGCCCTCGACGTCCAGGAGGCCGTTCTTGTATGCCTTGGCCAGGCGGCGGGGCACACGGATCTCACGGCCGGCGACCTTGACGGTGTTCAGCTCGGTAAGATCAGCCTTCCAGGTAGACCGGCGGGTGCGGGTGTTCGCACGGGACATCTTACGCTTGGGAACTGCCATGTCTTACCGCTCCTCTTCTTTCTCGACGACTATTCTGGTTCGGTGCGCCACGCGGGCGCACGGCGACAACCCGACTAGACTACCACGGACCTTGCGCGTGTGGCATATCGCGCGGGCGGGTGCGCCTGCGATTCTGGTTACAGACTGGGAGCTGGGAACTCTCCCCTAGACTGGCCTCATGTCCGTTCTTCGCACGCTCGCCTCTGGCACGCTTCTCACCCACGAGATTGAGATCAAGCGTTCCCGCTTTATTACGACGCTCGCCAGGACGGACACTCCGCAGGAAGCTCGTGCACTCATCGACGCGGTCAAGTCCGAGCACCCGCAGGCGCGTCACAACTGCTCCGCATACCTGATCGATCCGCCGGATGCCGCTCCCTTGCAGCATTCCTCGGACGACGGGGAGCCGTCGGGCACGGCGGGTACTCCGATGCTGGAGGCCCTGCGCGCCTCTGACACGTGGAACGCGACGGCTGTCGTGACGCGTTACTTCGGGGGGATCCTACTTGGCGGAGGCGGCCTCGTGCGCGCGTATTCGACGTCGGTGTCCGAGGCTGTCGCCCGCGCTCCCATCGCCTACCTGGTCGGACGCGACATCCTTGAAACGCAGCTCAGCCCCGGGGATGCGGGGCGTATCGAGGCGGAGCTACGAGGCCGCGGAGCCACGGTCGTGGACACGATCTGGGGCACGAACGTGACGTTGCGCATCGCGATCAATCCGAGCGACCGGGAGCCGATTGACGCATGTCTGGCCCAGGCCTCGTCCGGTGTTGCAAAGTTTCGCTACGTGGAAACCCGTCGGGTTGAACTAGACGAGGCTCCGACAGCTGGTTGAGAATTCTGGGGTACACCGCTTATGGAAGGACCCCTCATGGCTCGCATCGCCTCCACTGTCGCCGATCTGATCGGCGGCACTCCCCTCGTTCGCATCAACCATGTCGCCGGCGACGGCGTGGACGTCGTCGCAAAGGTTGAATCCTTCAACCCCGCCTCCTCCGTCAAGGACCGTATCGCCCGCTCGATCATCGACGCGGCTGAGGCCTCGGGCGCGCTGGCCCCCGGCGGCACGATTGTCGAGGCCACCTCGGGTAACACGGGTATCGCCCTGTCAATGGTGGGCGCGGCTCGCGGCTACAAAGTCGTCATCGTCATGCCCGCCTCGATGTCCGTTGAGCGACGTGCGATTGTGCGCGCCTTCGGTGCCGAACTGGTTCTCACTGACCCCAAGGGCGGCGTCTCCGCCGCAGTCGCCGAGGCCGAGCGCATCGCCTCCGAGCGTCCGGACGCGATTATCGCCTCCCAGTTTACGAACCCCGCCAACCCCGCCGCGCACATCGCCCACACGGGCGAGGAGATCTGGGCGGACACCGAGGGTCAGGTCGACGTGTTCGTCGCCGGCGTGGGCACGGGCGGCACCATCTCAGGCGTCGCGCGGGTCTTGAAGGATAAGAACCCGAACGTGCGCATCGTCGCCGTCCAGCCCGCCGAGTCACCGCTGCTCACCGGCGGTGCCCCCGGCCCGCACGGCATCCAGGGCCTCATGCCCAACTTCGTGCCCGACACCTTCGACGCCGATCTCATCGACGAGGTTGTGTCCGTGGAGACCGCTACCGCACTCGAGTTTGCTCGCCGCGCGGCCGCCGAGGAGGGCCTGCTCGTGGGTATCTCGTCGGGCGCAGCCCTGGCCGGAACTGCGGTCGTGGCAGCCCGCCCCGAGCTGGCCGGCAAAAAGTTTGTCACACTCCTGCCCGACACGGGTGAGCGTTACCTCTCGACTGCTCTTTTCGCCGGTCTTGAGGACTGAACAACCTGCTATGACGCGCTAGAGTGGCCCCGGAGAGAATGTCCGGGGCCACCTGTGCATTCACCCATCCATCCACCGTAGGAGGACTCCCGTGAAGCTCACCGTTCGCACCCTGTCGCGCACCCTGTCTCGGGCACTGCCAACCAAGGCGCTCGGTCTGTTTCGCGAAGATCTGGTGACGGCGCAGCGCCGCGACCCAGCGGCCACCTCCGCTCTGGAGATCGCCCTGACGTACCCGGGCGTGCACGCCCTGTGGACCCACCGCGTCTCCCATGCCCTGTGGACCCACGGTGCCCGCACTCCCGCGCGCGTCCTGTCGTCAGCGGCCCGCGCCCTCACCGGCGTCGACATCCACCCTGAGGCACGTATCGGACGCCGCGTCTTCATCGACCACGCGACCGGCGTTGTCATCGGCCAGACCGCCGAGGTCGGCAACGACGTCGTCATCTTCCACGGAGTTACCCTGGGCGGCGTCGCCATGACACCAGGCAAGCGCCACCCCACGGTCGGCGATCACGTGATGATCGGCGCGGGTGCGAAGGTGCTGGGCCCCATCACCGTGGGCACGGGTGTCAAGATCGGCGCGAACGCTGTCGTCGTCAAGGACGTGCCCTGCGGAAACGTCGCGATTGGCGTGCCCGCGCGTCTGTTGCCCAAGCCCGAAAAGGATACGCGCGACCGCGATTTGATCGTCGATCCCGCGTACTTCTTCCAGGAGCCGGCGCTCTACATCTGAGTCCCCAACGCCGCTGGTCGGGCCGCAATGGAGCAATTTGATTGCGGCCCGCGACAAAGTGAGCACCCTCACCTATAGTTGGTTTATGGAAGCTCGAACTCTACATGCCCCACTGGACGCGTTGTCAGCGGCGAATCGCCCCCAGGGTATTGAGATCGCCACGCTCACAACATTCGACATTCCCGCTCTTGCGGTGCTCACCCTCGAGGCGTACGACGATGCTGTCACGCCCGAGGCGCTCCTTGAAACATCCGAGGAACTCCGTCTTACCTTTGAAGGTGCCTTCGGTGATACCACCGAGGATTCCTTCGTGGGAGCCTGGGACGGCGGCACCCTCGTCGGCGCGATCCTCGTGGTACGTGAATCCCCCTGGGATGACGCGCCGAATGGTCCCTTCGTCGTGGACCTCATCGTCGCGCCGGACTACCGCAGGCGAGGCATCGCAACCGCCCTCGTCTCGGAGGTGGCCTCCAGGTGCACCCACTGGGGTTTCGACTCCCTCGCCCTGCGCCTGGATGCGCGCCACGGCGGTGCTCGCGAGCTGTACTCGATGCTCGGCTTCGAGGAGATCGCCTGACAAGTGGCGAGGAGTGCGGACCTCTCGGCCCGCACTCCCCTGACGATTTTTCACACGCTCAGCGCTGGCAGGATGGACACCAGAACAGGCGCCGGTTCTGCATGAGCGCCTCGCGGATCGGCGTCCCGCAGCGCAGGCACGGACGGCCCGTGCGGTGGTACGCGTACCACCGCGAGGCTTCCTCGTCACCCTCAATCGGCGGGTTCGGGGCCTCGTCCGGATCCATCGTATCCAGGCGACCGGCAGCCAGACCGCGGTTCATGAGGTCGCAGATGAGGACCCACAGCTCGCGCAGGCGCTTGAGCGAAATGTTCGCGCCCTTGCGGTGCGGCGAGATGCCCGCGAGGAAGAGGGCGTCGGCGCGGTAGATGTTGCCCACGCCCGCGATGATCGACTGGTCCATGACGATCTCGCCGATGGCCCGCTTCTTCGAGTGGGCGACCTGGGCGAAACGCTCCATGGCCTCGGCGTCGGAGCGTGCCCCGGCATCCAGGGGATCCGGCCCCAGCTTCGACTCCGCTGTGATGCGCTCCTCATCGGTAATGAGGTCGCAGCGGTTGGGTCCGATCAGGTCAGCGACCGCATGGTCGTTATACACGCGCAGGCGCACGGCGCCGACCGGTTCCGGAGGCTCCCATTCCCCCGCCTTGGCCTCGCCGAAGCCCTCGCCCCAGCGGGTCTCGGTGTGGCCGTTCCACTCCCCCTTCTGGACGTTCGGGATGCGGTGAGCAACACCGTGCCCCTCGTCGACGACGGTCTCATCGCCGTTGAATCGCCACCAGCCGTACAGCCCCAGGTGGATGTGCACCCAGCGGTCTGGCCAGGGGGCGTCCTCACCGAGGATCGGCTCCCCACTGCCGGCCGCAGCCCCCTCGAGGAGGGCCACCCCGGCCTCGTACGTCTCGCCCGGGGCGGGCGGCACGAAACCGATGAACATGTGTTTACCGTGCACGCGCACCCGCTGCATGACCCACCCGTCCAGGAGGGCTGCTGAGGACGCGAAACGTCCCTGCGGGGACGACGCCGAGACGATACCCCCGACGAAAAGCTCGTCGAGGGTACCGGCTAGGCGACGGACTGCATCGCCTTCAGGCATGCGACCTCACTTCTTGACGACGACGTTGACCAGCTTCGGCGCGCGGGCGATGACCTTGAGCGGCTCGGAGCCACCGAGGGCCTTGACGATCGGGGCCTCGGCCAGGGCAGCCGCGATCAGGTCCTCCTCGGAAATCGAGGGGGCAACCTCGATGCGGGCCTTCACCTTTCCGTTGACCTGGACGACGGCCGTGACCGTGTCCTCGACCAGCAGCGAAGCATCCTCGACGACCGGGAAGGGCTCACGAGCCAGGGAATCCTCGTGGCCCAGACGACTCCACAGCTCCTCACACAGGTGCGGAGCAACCGGGGCGAGCATGAGAACCAGCGGCTCGATAGCGTCGCGCGGGGCGGTATCCAGGCTGGTCAGATGGTTGTTGAGAACGATGAGCTTCGAGATCGCGGTGTTGATGCGCAGGTTCTCGTACTCTTCGGTGACCTCGGCGATCGTGCGGGCCACGAGGCGGCGCGTCTTCTCATCCGCAGGCTCGTCAGTGACCGTGAGCTCGCCGGTCTCCTCGTCGATAGCGTTACGCCACAGGCGCTGCAAGAAGCGCTGGGAGCCGATGACCGCGCGGGTCTCCCACGGGCGCGACAGGTCGAGGGGACCCATGCTCATCTCGTACACGCGGAAGACGTCGGCACCGTAAGCGTCGTACATCTCGTCGGGCGTGACAATGTTCTTCAGGGACTTGCCCATCTTGCCGTACTCGCGGCCCACGGGCTGGCCCTGGTAGGTGAAGCCCTCCGTCTCGTCGCCCTCAACCTCGTCGGCGGGCACGTACTGGCCGCGCGCGTCAGTGTAGGCGTAGGCCTGCACGTAGCCCTGGTTGAAGAGCGTGTGGTAGGGCTCGGAGTCCGGCACGTGGCCCAGGTCGAAAAGAACCTTCTGCCAGAAGCGCGCGTAGAGCAGGTGCAGGACCGCGTGCTCAACGCCGCCGACGTACATGTCGGTGCCGCCGCTGACCTTACCCTCGCGCGGACCCATCCAGTAGTCGAGGTTTTCCGGGTCTGCGAAGCGCTCCGAGTTCGTCGGGTCGGTGTAGCGCATCTCGTACCAGCACGATCCCGCCCACTGGGGCATGGTGTTGGTCTCGCGGCGGTAGCGCTTGGGACCGTCACCCAGGTCGAGGGTAACGTTCACCCAGTCCTCGGCGCGGCCCAGCGGAGCCTCGGGCGAGGAGTCGGCGTCGTCCGGATCGAAGGTGCGCGGGCTGTAGTCGCTGACCTCGGGCAGCTCGACGGGGAGCATCTCCTCGGGCAGGGCGTGTGCGACGCCGTCCTCGTCCCAGACAATCGGGAAGGGTTCGCCCCAGTAGCGCTGGCGGCTGAAGAGCCAGTCGCGCAGGCGATAGGTGACGGTGCGCTTGCCCAGGCCCTTCTCGGTGAGCCAGGCGGTCATCGCGGCCTTGGCTTCATCCTTGCCGAGGCCGTTGAGGTCGATCTCGTCGTTCGCGGAGTCGACGGCGACACCATCACCCGTGTACGCGCCGACCTCGAGGTCGGGGCCGTAGGGATCGTCGGCGGGTCCGATGGTGCGCACGACGTCAAGATCGTAGGCGCGGGCGAAGGCCCAGTCGCGGTCGTCGTGGGCGGGCACGGCCATGATGGCACCCGTGCCGTAACCCCACAGGACGTAGTCGGCGACGAAGATCGGGACCTCGCGACCGTTGACGGGGTCGATGCCGAACAGGCCGGTAAATACGCCGGTCTTGGTGCGCTCTTCGTCGGCGCGCTCGGCTTCGGACTTGGCCGAGGCCTGGGCGCGGTATGCGCTCACGGCCGCCGCGGGGTTGGCGGCACCGCCCGTCCACGCGTCCTTCGTGCCCTCAGGCCAGGAGGCCGGCAGGGTGAGGGCGGCTTCGTCGCCCGCGTCGCCGCCGACGGTGCCACCGAGGATCGGGTGCTCGGGGGCCACGACCATGAAGGTCGCGCCGAAGAGCGTGTCGGGGCGTGTCGTGTAGACGTCCAGGGAGTCGAGGCAGGCCCCCGCCTCGCGCGCGCCGGGCACGCCGAAGCGGACGGTGGCACCCTCCGAGCGACCGATCCAGTTGCGCTGCATGGTGCGCACCTTCTCGGGCCAGTTGATGGTGTCGAGGTCGTCGGCCAGGCGCTTGCCGTAGGCGGTAATGCGCATCATCCACTGACGCAGGTTGCGCTTGAAGACCGGGTAGTTGCCGCGCTCGGAGCGTCCGTCCGCGGTGACTTCCTCGTTGGCCAGGACCGTGCCGAGGCCGGGGCACCAGTTGACGGGTGCCTCGGAGACGTACGCGAGGCGGTAGGAGTCGACGACCTTCGCCTGGGCGGCGCGGTCGAGCGAGTTGTAATCGGAGCCGTCCTCGGGGAGGACCTCACCGGACTTGAGCTTGGCGATCAGCTCGCTGATCGGGCGGGCGGCACCCTTCGAGCCGTCGGGTGCCGTGGCCTGCGGGTCAAACCACGAGTTGAAGACCTGCAGGAAGATCCACTGTGTCCAGTGCACGTACTCGATGTCGGTGGTCGCAAACGAGCGGCGCGAGTCGTGAGACAGGCCCATGCGGCGCAGCTGGCGGCGCATGTTCGCGATGTTCTGGTTCGTGGTGATGGCCGGGTGCTGGCCGGTCTGGACGGCGTACTGCTCGGCGGGCAGGCCGAAAGCGTCGTAGCCCATCGTGTACAGGACGTTGTCGCCCTTCATGCGGCGGTAGCGCGCCAGTGTATCGGTCGCGATGTAGCCGAGCGGGTGCCCCACGTGCAGGCCCTTACCCGAGGGGTAGGGGAACATGTCGAGGATGAAGTAGGGGGTGCGTGACGCCAGCGGGCCAGCCAGGGCACCGGTCGGGTTGTCCGCGTAGAACGTGCCCAGCTCCTCCCAACGGTCCTGCCACTTCGTCTCGATCTGACCGGCCAGCTGCGCGGTGTAGCGCTGGGCCGGGGCACTCTGCGGATTTTCGCTCATCTGTGCGTTCCTCGCTTAACGATGGGTCGCGTAACAATACTCCTCACCAGGGTAGTTCACGCCCGCCCACGTCGCCGGATGCGCCCGCCCACCGAAGCGAGCACAAATAGGTGACAATAGTCGCATGAGCACTGTTTTTGAAAACATCATCTCGGGCGTCTGGCCCGGACGCTTCGTGTGGGCCGACGACCTGTGCGTCGCGTTCGCCACGATTGAACCCACCTCACCCGGGCATGTCCTGGTCGTCCCGCGCTGCCCCTATGAGGCGTGGACCGATGCCCCCTCGGATGTCGCAGCGCACCTCATGAAGGTGGCGCGCGCGATTGGTCTCGCCCAGAAGGCGGCATTCGGCGTTCCGCGCGCGGGCCTGGCCATCGCTGGCTTCGAGGTGCCCCACACCCACCTGCACGTCATCCCCCTGCGCGACGAGACCGACATTCTCCTGTCGAAGGCTACCCCGGCCTCAGACAAGGATCTCGACGCCACCATGGCCGCACTGCGCGAAGCGCTCCTCGCCGCGGGCCACAAGGCCCACGTGCCCGCGACCATGAGTTCCCCGGCACTCGCCTGACGCTTACCCATCACCCTCTCACTCAGCTAGGCCGTGGCCTCGCCCCACTCCCGCCCACGCAGCGCGGATCAGCGGGCGCGGCCACGGCCTCGTCACTGGCAACGTTGAGCGAGAGGCGAACGCGCACTCAGCCGCGCACAATGATGCCCGAGGCCTGGGTGTCCTCGATGCGCACCATCTGCCCGTCCTCGAGGGAGACCACAATCCCACCAGCCTCACTGGCACGGACGACGACGTGGGCACCGGGTACGAGTCCCGCTTCCTCCCACGCGCGCAGCGCCTGCGGGTCACGGTCGGGCAGACGCTCGACCTCTCCCCCATTCCCAACCAGGAGGGTGTCCAGAGGCGCTCCTGGGATCTCGTCGCTCGAACCATCCGCACGCGGGATCGGGTCGCCGTGCGGATCGCGCGTGGGATAACCGAGCACCTTGTCGAGGCGGTTGAGGAGCCGCTCGGAGACGGCATGCTCAAGAATCTCCGCCTCCTCGTGCACTTCATCCCAGGAAAAGCCGAGGGCCTCATGCAGGTAGGTCTCCAGGAGCCGATGGCGGCGCACCATCCCCAGGGCGACCGCGCGCCCCTGCTCCGTCAGGCGCACGCGCCCGTACGGTTCGTGCGTGACCAGTCCCTGTCGTACGAGGCGCTGCACGTTCTCCGTCGTCGTCGAGGGAACCACTCCCATGTGCTCGCCGATATCCTTCGGTTTCACGCCGTCACGGCCAGCTTCCTCGGCGCTCCACACGAGCTTCAGGATGTCCTCAACGACCGTTGAGTAGTCGCTCGACGCCTCCGACATGCTCTCCTCCCCTTTCATCCGGGCTCCCATTGTAGGCAAGAACGCCCTCCCCAACCGCCCAGGATGCGACATAGGACACTGATGGGCGCATTAACTTGTACGCAGCCACCAATCTGTGTATATTTATCTCTCGGTTGCAAAACCCCCGCGTCATTAGCTCAATTGGCAGAGCAGCTGACTCTTAATCAGCGGGTTGAGGGTTCAAGTCCCCCATGACGCACAGCTTTCCCGGCTACCGCCGGTGAAAGTTCCCGCGTCATTAGCTCAATTGGCAGAGCAGCTGACTCTTAATCAGCGGGTTGAGGGTTCAAGTCCCCCATGACGCACAGCTTTCCCGGCTCCGGCCGGTGAGAGTTCCCGCGTCATTAGCTCAATTGGCAGAGCAGCTGACTCTTAATCAGCGGGTTGAGGGTTCAAGTCCCCCATGACGCACAGAAGACCGGTGATCCTCGGATCACCGGTCTTTCGTATCTGGGTGCCCACTCCCCTTCAGCCCCCGGTCCATGCGGACCGCCGGCAGGCACCTCAAGGCCCCCAGACACTCGCACGCAATTCGACTACCCGAACGTGGGTTAAAGGACAAAACGTGTTGGTTTTGTCGCGACTTTTCGGCTTGTTGGTGCGGGAAAGTCGGTGTTGTAGGTGGTGGGAGTCAACTTGAAGGGTGGACATATCGTGTTGCTGGGGCGGTGACTTTGCGGCCGTGTTGCGCGGGAAAGTCACGGTTGTGGGTGGTCGCGTTTGCCTCGTTCCTGTCACTATTGCATCGAACCCCGCGTATGGCTGCCCAATAATCCGCCACGGTCAGACGTCTACAGGTCGTTCGCGTTGGCGGTGTCAACCCCCGCTATATCACGACGCTGAACGGCATCAACTCCGCGGCGAGGCATTGTGATGAGTTCGTGGAGTGGCTGCCCAGCCGTCGTCGTCGGGGGGATGTATGCCTGGTGGGACTCGGCTCAGGCGTCGGTGGCCAGGTTGGGGCGAGGGGAGGATGGGAAACGAACAGGCGGTTAGAGCACCGGATGAAGCCCACGACGTGAGCTAGCTGGAACTGCTGGCAGGATCCTGCGCAGACCCGTGGGTGGAGGGTGCCGAAGGGGGCGTCGCGTTCCCGGATTCGCCCAAATCGCAGACCACCTCACCCATAACAGCCCATTTTTGCCATTTTTCGGCGAGGTGGTCTGCACTTTGGGCGGAGCGGCCTCGTCAGCCGCGGAATCTGCGCACAGCGACTGCGCTGACACCGAGGAGGGCGAGGAAGGCAACCACGCTCGTCAGTCCCGACGCATCGGCACCCGTGTGCGCCAGTCGCGGGGTAGGTGAGGACGCCGCGGGAGTCGGAGTCATGGGCGTCGAAGGAGCAGGAGTCGTGGACTCAGCGGGGGTCGGAGTCTCAGGCGCCCTGGGAGTTGGGGCAGGAGTCTCCCCCGGTACGGGTGCCACGGGGTTCGACGGTGACGGTTCCGGCGTTGGGTCAGCAGCCACCTTGCGCACCTGAATGTCCGTGTTCACGCCGACAGCGCGCGCGTGAGCAGGATTGTTGGGATCGACTGTCCCGGCGGCCGCATCGTAGCCAAAGACGGCCTGGCCGGGGACAATCTCATATCCCTCGGGAAGTGCGGGCAGGGGCGTCGCAGCAGCGCGCGAGGGATTGTACGGATCATTGCCGTAGCGCTGCGCCGCCAGCAAGGTTCCATCGGCGTCCACGAGGCGCACGCTCCCCAGGGCGGAATAGAAGACTTCGCACACGAAATGGACATCGGGTTGGTCGGGATCGAAGTTGAGCGCCGGTGCGCTGATTTCCAGTGTGTACTGGCCGGGAACGACCGGGCTGGGATGCACGGGAATCTCACCGGCCCCGTCATTTGGCACATATTGACGTCGCGGCTCGAGGATGTTGTCATTCTCATCCGCGAGGTAGCACGTGGCTGGTCCCGCAACATCCGCCGCGAGCGCGGGCCGCGCCAGGAGACTGGGAGCGAGTGCAGCGCAGAGCGTGGCGGCGACAGCCACGGCGCGCTTGAACAATGGGGCACGCATAGAGGTTTCCTTGTGTTGATAGGTTACGTTACAGACATGAGATTACTCTGTATCCATTTACTTGTCTGCTGATTTACGTACCGATATCGGCATTTCTGAATCCCTCACTCTCGCTCGTATTCGCTGCACGCACGCTGACCTGCGCCGACACACGAAGCGACACTCTCCCACCGTGACGACCATCTTCCACATACGGGTCACTCCTGACACGACGAGGCCGGGGAACCCCGTGGGGGACCCCGGCCTCGTGACCACGAAGAAGGAGATCAGTGTCCCGGCCAGCTGCGAATCGTGGTGAGCGCGGCCACCGCGTAGCGGTCCCAGACGCGCCCACCAACGCGCACGGCACCCTCCAGGATGAGGACGGACCACGGCAGAGCAACCGCGTAGGCAACCCACGTCGGAATAAGGCCGAAGGACGCCAAGGCGATGAGCACATAGGAGGGCAGCTGCAGAACCGCGACCCCCGCGAAGCCGATGAGCTGCAGGAGCATCGTCATCAGGAACGACCCGGTGCCCTTCGTCGCCATCGGTGAGACGCCCGGAGGCTGAACCGGATACACCCAGCGCGCATTCACGACGAGGGTCGTGGCGGCCGCGCCCGAAAAGAGGACGACACCCATCACCTGATGGAACACAAAGTCCGCGGCACTCACTCCTGCGACGACATCATGAATGAGGTATCCGATGACCTGGGGAACAAGGACGATGAGGGAACCCACGAGACGACCGCGGCGCTCCTCACGCCCGCTCATGCCGGATGAGACGACGATCCACGCACCCGTCGAATCGTATTGCATGAGTGCGCCGACGGCCATGCCCGACGTGATGGGCACCAGGTAGAGAAAAATGCCTGTGTACAGGAGCTGACTCATGTGATCCTCAGTACCCATGCGCCCCATGAGGACTCCGATGATCGGGAAGATCACGGCAAACACCAGGTTCATGTTGAGGCGGGGATCTACGACCCAGTAGCGCAGCGTACGCGCAGCCAGCGAAGCGCTGCGCACCCCGAGGCCCAGCCGCGTGAACGTATCGACGCTGCGCAGGCCAGCCGCTCGGGATTGGGCGGTGCGCTGTCCTCGCGCGTCCTCCTCGACGGACTCATCGATGAGGTGGCGCCCCTCGTCGATGGCGCGCTGCGCGTCGGCACTAACCTCACCGGCATAGCCGCTCATGACGGGGCGCAGGACGGCCAGCCAGGCGCGCCAGCCGACGACGGCCGTGGCCACCGTGATAAGCGCGCGGATCGCGGCGGCCACCCACGCGCCCTCGAGCAGCGAGGCGACGACGCCGAAGGGCGCGCCGACGGGCGTCCACAGAGCGACGTTCATCCCGGCGTAGAAGACCTCGGCTGAGAAATTCTCCGACAGGAGTTTCATCCAGTAGCCCAGAGGGGTCAGCACGACGAAGAAGGTCACGAAGCCGACCATGGTCACTGTGTCTTTCTTGCCCGAGCTATCCAGGCGCACCGCGAACCAGGTTCCGACCGCGCGCGCCCACAGCACTGCAAGAGGAAGGGTGACGATGCCTGCGAGGAGCCACCCGAGGGCCGCCACCCACTGGGCACGCCACAGGGCAAACCAGACGGGCACAAAGAGAGCCATGGCGGATAGGAGGCCGCCTGGACCCACGGCCGTCGATGCCGCCAGCGCCGCACCGAGGCGTTTGCTCGGCCCGACGTAGGGCGACAGGCGCACGGGATCCAGCGAATTATCCATCGCTGAGAACAGGATCGGCAGGATCAACCATAGGAGGAAGACGATGGGACCCACGATGGGCAGCACCGCCGCAAGGGTCGCTGCTCCCTCGGATTGAGAAAGGAAGGCGGTTCCCACCAGCGCGCCCACATACATGGTCCCGAACTGCAGGGTGCCGAGGATCGCGAGCACCAGCACGGCAGTCTGGCGACGAACCGTATTCCAGATGATGCGGAGCTTGAGGCGAATCAGTTGCCCAACCACGACAGGCCTTCCTCGGAGTGGACGCCGCCGACCAGGGAGGTGAAGCGCTCCCCCAGGTCGCCGCCCTGGGCGACCTCGTCGGTGGTGCCGGCGACCAGGACGCGCCCCTTGTCGATGATGGCAACGTGCGTGCACAGCTGCTGGACGGTCGCCATCACATGCGAGGACAGGATGACGGTGCCGCCTCGGCGCGTGTAGTCGGTGAGGATCTGGCGGATATTGGCCGCGGAGACGGGGTCGACGGCCTCGAAGGGTTCGTCGAGGACGAGCACACGCGGGGAGTGGATGAGGGCGGCGGACAGCGCGATCTTCTTCGTCATGCCGGCCGAGTAGTCGCTGATCAGCTTCTTGCCCGCCTCGGCCAGATCGAGGGCGGCCAGCAGTTCCTGGGCGCGCTCGCGGGCGGTAGAGGCATCCAATCCGTGCAGCATGCCGACGTGGACGAGGAAGTCGGGGCCGGAGAGTCGGTCGAGGAGGCGCATGCCGTCGGGCATGACGCCGAGCAGGCCGCGCGCACGCTGGGTGTCACCCCACACATCGACGCCGTGCACGTAGGCGGTGCCACGGTCGGGGGTCAGCAGGCCGGTGGCCATGGTCAGCGTCGTGGTCTTACCAGCACCGTTGGGGCCGACGATCCCGTAGAACGATCCGGTGGGGATGTCGAGGGAGAGCTCGGCGACGGCGACGAGGTTTCCGTATATCTTGACGAGGCCTCGGATCGCCAAGGCAATATCGTCGCCGACGGGGGCGGCGGGCAGTGTATCGGACACAACAGGCTCCTTCACGCGTGAAATGCCTGTTGATTTTACGGCGGTGCCGTGACTCATCCGACGCAATATCTCAGATCGTGATCCCTGAGATGACTCCTGATGGTGTTCCTATCGGGTGCTTAGGACGACGCTGAGTCCATCCTCGGGGTGATACGTCCAGGTCACGCGGTAGACGTTCCATTCCTCGTGCTGGGCACCGTCGACCGCGCGAGTGATCAGCATGCGCTCACGCACCGACGACGGAGTGTCGAGCTCATTCAGGATGCAGCGGAAGTCCGTCTGCGACAGACCGTTGGCCCCGTCCCCGTAGGCCACGAGAGTCAGGGAGGCTTTGTCGGAGGCCAGGCGCGCGTAGCGACTGCTGACCGAGCACGCATCGAGCGAGTGCGCCAGGTTGTTGGCCGCCACAGTACGCAGGTAGGACATCCCCACGTAGGCGCCGACAGACAGGAGGATCGCCAGCAGGAAACCGACGATAAACATGGCGAGGCCGTACTTGGCACGCGTGCGCCGCTTGGGGCGCTCGCGGCGCAGGGGCGGGCGCTCGTCCAGTTCCTCGTAGCGATAGGCACGCGCGTCCCGGCGGCGTTCCTTGTCGGCTTCGGTGAAGCGGGCGACAACCTGCTCACCCGGCACGCTCCGCGGAACGCGAGACGCTCGCCTATTCAGTGCGACATCGGCACGCGTGGGCAGGTCGTGCTCGGCGCTCCAGTCATCGTCACTGTCCCCGTAGAAGGCTGCCGAGGCCTCGTCACAGTGGGCGTATTCCCGCTCGGTGGGGGTCTCCTCGCGTGGCGCAAAGCTCTGCTGCTGGGGCGAGTAGCGGCTCAGCGGCAGCGTGGGCGGGGCGACCTGCGGCGCGGGGGTCGTGCTCGGCTGCGTGTAGGAGGCGGAGGGGGTCACGACCGCCGAGGTGTATTCGTCCTTCGGTGCGGGTGTGACGACCGGCGTGGGCTTGGTGGTCGGCGATGACTGCGCGATTAAGGGGTACCCGTCCCGGGGTGGGACGCACGCGATGACCGTGCGTTCGACGTCGGACGAGAGGGGAGCAATTCGCGGCTGGCCATTCTTCGTCGGCGCTTCGGGTGCGGGGGTGAAGGCTTGTTTCGCGGGTTCCGCGGTGGGGGCCGAGGCCTCGGCGGGCAGGGCGGGACGGTGAGCCAGACGCGTGGGCACGCCTCCCGGATAGTCGGGCGTGACCGATCCTGAGCCGACCCGGTATGCGTCCGGCATTGCAGCCCCCATGAGTCCTCCATCAACACTCAACTAACACTTGTTGAACAAGCGTAGTAGGTGATTACTCAGGAAGCAAGGGGTTAGTCGATCCCGAGCGCCTTGCGCAGACGAGCCACGTGACCGGTGGCCTTCACGTTGTACTGAGCCAGGGCCACGGTGCCATCCGGGGCAACAACGACGGTGGAGCGGATGATACCGACGTACGTGCGACCGTAGTTCTTCTTCTCCCCCCACGCACCGTAGGCCTCGAGGACCTCGTGATCGGGGTCGGAAGCCAGCGGGAAGGTCAAAGATTGCTTCTCCGCAAAGCGTTCAAGAGCAGCCATCGAGTCGGCAGACACGCCGATAACGGAGTAGCCAGCACCGGTCAGGGAGGCCAGGGAATCACGGAAGTCGCAGGCTTCCTTCGTGCAACCGGGCGTGGATGCCTTCGGGTAGAAATAGACAACGACACCCCGCGGGGAAGCGGCGAGGAGATCCGACAGGGACAGCGTCCCCTGGGTGGTGTCGACGGTAAAATCGGGGGCCTGCTGGCCGATGTCCAAAGTGCTCATGCCCCTCAGTCTATGAGGGTCGCTCCCCCACTGCGAGGGGGGCGATGCCGGTGCGCGAGATGGGACTCGAACCCACACGTCAAAGACACTGGAACCTAAATCCAGCGCGTCTGCCAATTCCGCCACTCGCGCGCGCACCCAAGTCTAACCGATGGGAGCCGCCACGTCCGAACACAATATGACGAGGCATCCTACCGCCACAGGGTGGTGTCCCTCATACGCGTGGCGGGTAGGGCGTGTACGCCTGGGTGGACGACCTGTCAAGAAGGAACAGCACGGTCCGGGAAGCGCCTGCGCGCAGCACGACTCAGCGCGCGGTGGCGTTGATCGTGCCTTCGCCGAGGACGCGCGTCCTCCTGTAGACGACCATCGACTGGCCCCGCGCCACGCCGCGCGCGCTTGCTTCGAGGACAACGCTGATGGTTCCGGCCTGCTCATCCCGTATCAACGACGCGACGGGAACGGGCGTGCCGTGCGCGCGCAGCTGCACAAAGAGGTCGGTGGCATCGGAGCCGTCGTCGTCGGAGGCGAGCCAGACGGCGTCCGTCGCTTCAATACGGGAGATGGACAGAAGCTCGGAGGCACCGACGACGACTTGGTTAGTCTCGGGCCTGGTCTCGAGGACGTAGCGGGGGCGACCGTCGGGTGCGGGCGCGCCGATGCCCAGGCCTTTGCGCTGTCCGACCGTGTAGTTCCAATAGCCTTCGTGGCGACCCAGGACCTCGCCGTCGGGGGTAACGATGTCGCCCTCGGCAGCGCCCAGGTGGGAGCGCAGAAAGCCCTGCGTGTCGCCGTCGGGGATGAAGCAGATGTCGTAGGAGTCCGGCTTGTTGGACACGCCCAGGCCCAGGCGTTCGGCCTCGGAGCGCACCCACGCCTTGTTGGGGGCGTCCCCCAGCGGCAGGACGACGCGGGTCAGTTCCTCGGCCCCCATGACGGCTAGCACGTAGGACTGGTCTTTGAGGGTGTCAGCTCCGCGGTGCAGTTCGGGTCCTGCCTCCCCGTCCACGATGGCGGCGTAGTGGCCGGTGCACACTGCGTCGAAGCCGAGTGCTCGGGCGCGGCTGGCCAGCTCGCGGAACTTCACGAACTCGTTACAGCGCACGCAGGGGTTGGGGGTGCGCCCAACCCGGTACTGCTCGACGAAGTCAGTGATGACGGTCTGCTCGAATTCCTGGGCGAGGTCCCACACATAGAAGGGGATGCCAATGATCTCAGCGGCGCGCGCGGCGTCTCCCGCGTCCTCGATGGAGCAGCAGCCGCGCGAGCCGATGCGGCACTCCTGCGGCTGGGAGGACAGGGCCATGTGGACGCCGACGACGTCGTGCCCAGCCTCGACGGCCTTCGCTGCGGCGACGGCGGAGTCCACGCCGCCCGACAGTGCTGCCAGAACTCGCATTTAGCGTTCCTCGTTTCGTTCGTTGCGCACGTGGGAGACGCCGTCCAGGGCGGCTCCCGCGCGGATCGCGGCGGGCAGGGCGGCCAGGAAGGCGTCGATGTCGGCGACGGTCGTCTCGTGTCCCAGAGAGATGCGCAGGACGCCGAGGGCTTCCTCCTCGCTGCGTCCCATCGCCATGACGATGTCGGAGGGGCGCGTCACTCCCGCGTGGCATGCGGACCCGGCGGACACGGCGATGCCGGCCATGTCGAAGGCCATGAGGACGGCCTCGGGGCGGGCGGTTGGCAGGGACAGGTGGATGATCGCGCTCGACGAGGCCGACTCCCCCACCGTCGGATACGTGCCGTCCGGCAGGTGGCTCAGCAGGTGGGCGCGAAGGGATGCCGCGCGCTCGGCGAAAGCGGTGCGTTCGGAAACGGCCTCGGTGAGGGCGGCGGCGAGCGCGCAGGCACCCGCGACGTCGGGCGTGCCCGAGCGGATCGAACGCTCATGACCGCCGCCGGGACGGTCGGTCGCCATGGGGATGCCACGCCGGGCGAGAAGGACGCCAATGCCGGCGGGCGCGCCGACCTTGTGCCCGCCCACGCTCATGAGGTCAAGGCCAAGCTCTGCGAAAGAAACATCCAGAGTCGGGATCGCCTGAGCAGCATCAGAATGCGCGAGGCCTCCGCTGGCGTGGACGAGGGCAGCGAAGTCGGCGACCGGCTGGATCGTACCGATCTCGGAGGACACGAGGGTCATGGATCCGAGCGCGAGGCGTCCGTCCCAGGACGCGGGCGCACTGGCGCCCTCAGTCGCTGGCAGCACCGACAGGCCACCCGCGTCGACGGGCAAAACCCCCCACTCGAAGCCCTCGCGCGACGCGACCTCTCGCTGGTGGGCGACCGCGTCATGCTCGAGGCCGGAGACGACGATGAGGTCGCGAGCACTCTCGCGGCGACGCACACCTCGGGCGGCGGCCATCACGCCGAGAGCGTCGGATTCAGTGGCACCGGAGGTGAAGATGACCTCGTGGATGTCGGCACCGAGTGCAGCTGCGACCTGCTCGCGCGCGTCGCCCAGCATGCGACGGGCCCGCCGCCCTCCAAAGTGGAGGGCGGCGGGGTTGCCGGGGGTGGCGGCCAGGTCACGCTGGGCGCGGGTCCACGCCTCGAGGGCGCACTCGCGCAGCGGCGTCGTGGCCGCGTGGTCGAGGTAGACGCTCACGCCTGGGCGCGCGCCTCCTCGATGATTGCCAAGGCAGCCGGGACCACCTCGGTCACGTCGCCGACCACGCCGAAGTCCGCGATCTCGAAGATCGGGGCATCCGGGTCATCGCACACGGCGACGATGTGGGCGGCCGACTGCATACCGACCGTGTGGTGAATGGCACCGGAGACACCCAGGCCGATGTAGAGATTCGGCGTGACGGTCAGGCCCGTCTGCCCGATCTGCTCAGCTCGCGGAGCCCAGCCCTCGTCACAGGCAACACGGGTCGCGCCCACGGCACCACCCAGGGCGTCGGCGAGGGAATGAACCAGCTCGAAGTCGCCGTCCACGCCGCGGCCACCGCACACGACGGTGGAGGCATCGGCCAGGGACACGCCTTCCTCCTCGTCGGCCACGCTGGAGACAACCTCAATCACGGACGCCTCGGCGCTCAGCTCAACAGCGAGGGGCTCGGGGGTCAGGGATGCGGGCGAGGCCACCGGTGCCTCGTCGATAATGCCCGAGGAGATACCCACGATGGGGGTCTGTCCCTCGAGGACGATGCCCATCGACCAGGAACCACCCAGGGCGGTCTTGCCGACCTGGAGGACGCCACCGTCGAAAGACACGGAGGAGGCACCGGAGACGACGCCAGCCTCGGTGAGGGCGGCGACGCGGCCAGCGATCTCGCGACCGCGGTAGTCCGAGGACACCAGCACCAGGCCGTAGGAGTCGGTGCCCAGAGCGGCGATGACCGCGTCGGAGGCGACAACAGAGGAGTGACCCGCAGCACCCAGATCGGCGTGCAGGACGCGGGTGGCACCCAGCTCTGCCAGGGCAGCCGTATCGGGGACGGAGGCGACGGACAGCGCGACCACGTCGCCGGAGGTCAGCGACGCCGCGAGCGTCACCGCCTGGCGCGCCAGGGACGTCAGGCGGGACCCGGCCTGGTCGGCCAGGACGAGGATCGGGGAATGCATCTGCTGCGTCATGTCACTTCACCACCGAAAGAATGTAGTCAGCCAGCGCGCGACCGCCCTCGCCGGCGTCCTGAATGATCGTGCCGGAGCCGTCGCGCACGTTCTCCTCGCTGAAGGTCACGGAGGTGAGCGCGCGGCGCAGGACCAGGTCCTGCCCGCCGGGAACCTCGACGAGGTCGTCAATACCCCACTGGTCCAGGGGCTTCTTGCGGGCCGCCTTCATCGCGGCGAAGGCCGGGTAGCGCGGCTCGTTGATCTGGTCGGTCACGGAGACCACGGCTGGCAGGGCCGCGCGCAGCGTCTCGGTGAAACCGTCGACGGAGCGCTCAATCGTCACGGTGCCGTCTTCGACGCTCATCGAGCGGGCCAGGCCCAGCAGCGGCATGTGGGCTTTGGCGGCCAGGGCACCGGGCAGCATGGAGGTCATTGCGTCCAGCGAGGCCATGCCGGTGATGACCAGGTCGACGGGGCCGCACTCGTCAGCGATCTTCGCGATGGCGACGGAGAGCACGGACGCCGTCGTGATGACGTCGGAACCCTCGAGGAACTCGTCGGAAACGATGTAGGCGCGGTCAGCACCCATCTGCAGGGCGCGCATGAGCGCATCTTCGGCGTCCTCAGGCCCCATGGTCAGGGCAACGACCTCGGCCTCGCGGCCCGTATCCTCTTCTGCTTCCTTCAGCTGCACGGCGGCCTCGATGGCGTTTTCGTCCAGCTCGTTGAGCACATCGTCCTCACCGCGCACCAGGCGGCCGCCCTCAAAACGGCGTTCGGACTGCATGTCCGGGACATGCTTCACACACACGACAATTCTCATGCCTTCTAGCGTGCCACATTCCGCGCCCCCCGCCCATATGAAGGTCACCTCACCGGCGCATGCCACAGTCCGAGCCCCTCACCCGGAGTAGATGGACCTCAGTCGCGCGTGCGCCTCGTCATAGGCCTTTCTTCCCATCAATCCGACCGGCATGTGAGTGGTCCCGTATGATAGGAGGAGGCTATATCCACGACGTAACGGCTTGACCAGCCGTTCACCAGGAAGAGGCACAATTGTATGTCCGAGCGATCCGGCTCGTCCCACGCTCCCACAAGGCGCGTCACTGAACCTAACCCGCTGCCCACGCGCTTGGGCGTTCACCCATCGGGTGACGGCCTCGACGTCGCGGTGATCGCACGCGGTGCTTCCTCCGTGGATATGTGCATCTTTGACGAGGCTGGGGCTGAGACACGCTTCGCCCTCCTGGGTCCGAAGACGGGCGTCTGGCACGGCCACATCCCCGGATACGGCGCGGGCACGCGCTATGGCTTCCGTGCACACGGTACGTGGGACCCGGACAGCGGAAAATTCTTCAACTCCCACAAGCTCCTGCTGGACCCCTACGGTCGAGGCGTGGACGGCGTCGTGGACCTGAAGCCGGCGGTGTACGCGCACTGCGTAGACGACGACCTGTACCCGTCGGAGTACCCGATGCGCCGCTCTCCCCTCGACTCCGCACCGCACATGCCGCGCTCGGTCGTGGTCGAATCCTCGTTCCCGATCATTCCTCAGCCCCGCATGCCCTGGGAAACCACGGTGATCTACGAGATCCACGTCAAGGGCTTCACGAAGAACATGCCGGGAGTGCCCGAGCCGCTGCGCGGGACCTACGCTGGCCTCGCCCACCCCGCCTCCGTGTCCTACCTGAAGGACCTGGGCATCACCGCCGTTGAGCTGCTGCCGATCCACGCCAAGTGCGACGAACCCTTCCTCACCGAACGAGGCCTCACGAACTACTGGGGATACTCGACGCTCTCCTTCTTCGCCCCCGAGCCCTCCTACGCGACCGCCGAATCGCGTGCCCGCGGAGCCCAGGCAGTCGTCGACGAGTTCCGCGGCATGGTCTCCCTGCTGCATCAGGCGGGCATCGAGGTCATCCTCGACGTCGTCTACAACCACACGTGCGAGGGCGGAGACGCCGGCCCGTCGCTGTCGTGGCGCGGCCTGGACTCCGACATGTACTACCGCCATACGACCTCGCGCCCCATCCAGACCATCGACGTGACCGGCACCGGCAACACGATGAACATGGACCACCCCAAGACCATCCAGATGGTCCTGGACTCCCTGCGCTACTGGGTGCGCGACATGGGCGTGGATGGATTCCGTTTCGACCTGGCCGCCACGCTGGGCCGGTTCTCCACCGGCTTTAGCCCGATGCACCCGCTCCTCATCGCGATGGCAACGGACGACATCCTCACCCACACGAAGCTCATCGCCGAACCGTGGGATGTGGGTCCCGGCGGCTGGCAGACCGGCAACTTCCCGGTGCCCTTCTCCGAGTGGAACGACCACTACCGCGGTGCCCTGCGTAACTTCTGGCTCGCGGACGTGCGCGCCCAGGCCTCGGGCCACATCGTCTCGGGCCCCAACGACCTGGCGACCCGCCTGTCCGGCTCCCAGGACGTCTTCGAGCACGGCCTCGGTCGGCTGCGCGGACCTCGCGCGTCGATCAACTTCGTGACCGCTCACGACGGCTTCACGCTCGCCGACCTGACGGCCTACGACCGCAAGCACAACAAGGACAATCTCGAGAACAACCGCGACGGCTCCGATGACAACCGCTCGTGGAACCACGGCCTCGAAGGAACGCTCGCGTCGGGCGCGACCCACCCGGACGCCGCCACCCCCTACGCGATCCTCGCCAACATGCCGATCGCGCGCCTGCGCGCCCGCTCGCAGCGCAACATCCTGGCGACCATGTTCGTCTCCTCAGGCACGCCGATGCTCACGGGCGGCGACGAGTTCGGGCGCACCCAGAACGGCAACAACAACGCCTACTGCCAAGACAGCCCGATCTCGTGGGTCGACTGGGATCTGGCCGAAGGACAACAAGCGCAGATCGACGCCGTCTCCTGGCTGATCGCCCTGCGTAAGGCGCACCCGGT
Source organism: Pauljensenia sp. 20925_1_25 (assembly GCF_041433955.1). Lineage (NCBI taxonomy): Bacteria > Bacillati > Actinomycetota > Actinomycetes > Actinomycetales > Actinomycetaceae > Pauljensenia > Pauljensenia sp. 20925_1_25. The sequence goes on from NZ_JAPWCL010000003.1 coordinate 28,885, forward strand.
GCTGCGCCCCGACAGCTTCGCGACCGGCCACCCCTACGGCGGCGACTCGCTCCCCGACCTGTCGTGGTACACCGCCCAGGGCACCCGCATGCCGGATTACGGCTGGACGGATTCGCGCCACCGCACGTTCCAGATGCTGCGCTCGGGCGTCAAATGGGGCGACCGCGACGCTCTCATCATCATCAACGCGAACCTCGACGACGCGCAAGTGACACTGCCCGAGGGCCACGACCTGGACTGGCTCATCGCCTACTCCACCGTGTGGGAAACCCCCGCGGACGGCGGCGTCAGCTCCTCGCTCGACCCGAATGAACTCTCCATTGAAGTCGAGCACGTCATGCCTCGTACCACGCTGACGATTGAGGCTTTGTCCGTGACGATCCTGCTCTCCGACATCGCGTTTCAGCCCGAACACTGACGCGCCCCGACTTTTCTTTCCCCCCTTCCACTCGTTAGGATCAACGCATGACTCGCAGTGAAGATGCCCTGGAAACCGCAACCTCTGATGCCTCGCTGGCCCGCTCGAAGGCCCGCAGCGCCGAGATCGATCTGGCGATCGACCAGGATCCGTCGCGTTTCCGCATCCTCACGGGTGACCGTCCGACCGGCCACCTGCACCTGGGCCACTACTTCGGCACCCTGCGCAACCGCGTGTTGCTGCAGAACCGCGGGGTTGAGACCTGGGTTCTGGTCGCCGACTACCAGGTGATCACCGACCGCGACGGCGTGGGACCGATCCGTGAGCGCGTCCTCGGCCTCGTCGCTGACTACCTGGCCGCGGGTATCGATCCGGAGCACTCCACGATCTTCAACCACTCGGCAGTCCCGGCCCTCAATCAGCTGATGCTGCCCTTCCTCTCGCTCGTCACCGAGTCGGAGTTGCACCGCAACCCGACCGTGAAGGCCGAGCTGGAGGCCACCGAGGGCCGCGCGATGACGGGCCTCATGCTCACCTACCCGGTCCACCAGGCCGCCGACATCCTGTTCTGCAAGGCCAACATTGTGCCCGTGGGCCAGGACCAGCTCCCCCACCTGGAGCAGGCTCGCCTCATCGCCCAGCGCTTCGACAAGCGTTACGGCCGCGCCACTCCCGAGCGTCCCGTGTTCCCACGCCCGGAGGCCCTCCTGTCCGAGGTCCCGCTGCTGCTGGGCACGGACGGCCAGAAGATGTCGAAGTCGCGCGGCAACACCATCGAGCTGCGCATGACCGCCGACGAGACCGCGAAGATCCTGAAGAAGGCAAAGACGGACGCCGAGCGCCGTATCACCTTCGATCCCGCTGGCCGCCCCGAGGTCTCCAATCTCCTCATGCTGGCATCCCTGGCTACGGGCGATGCGCCCGAAGTGATCGCGGACCGTATCGGCGACGCGGGCGCGGGCACCCTGAAGGCCCTCGTCACCGAGTCCCTCAACGAGATGCTTGCTCCCCTGCGCGAGCGCCGCGCCGAGCTCATCGCAAACGAGGACTACCTGCTGTCCATCCTGCACGCCGGCAACGAGCGCGCCAACGAACAGGCTGATCAAACCCTGTCTGAGGTCCGCACCGCGATGCAGATGAACTATTAATCCCACGCACAACTCTCCTTAGGAGGCACCATGGCATACAACCAGTTCCCTGAGCACCCCGACGATTCCATCGGCGGCTGGATGCTCACCCTCTTCCTGATGGGTCTTCCTCTGGTCGGCTTCGTCTACCTGCTGGTGCTTGCGCTCGGCTCCGGCGGCTCCCCCGCCAAGCGGAACTTCGCGCGCGCCGCACTCATCTGGCAGATTATCTGCGGACTCGTGGCGGTTCTTTTCTTCGTTCTCTTCGGCGCAGCGATCATGGCGTCGCTCCCGGACTCGAGCATGTAACGTCGAGGCGCACGGCAAGCGTCCTTGTGGGGGCGGCATCCGAATCACTCGGGTGCCGCCCTGATTTATTGGCGACTCGCACGACACTCTGAGCACGCACAACACACCTAGGAGATCGGTCACATCCCGGGGTGTGATCTTCGCCTATGCGCAGGTCGGTCCATAGGTTAGGGTTGGACATGTGAGCGAGAAACTGTTGCCCCGTATCCCGATCATCGAAGTGTTCCCCGTCATCGAGGACGGAACGCTTCCCGCTAAGGCGACCGAAGGCGAACCTTTCCCCATTCGTGCAACCGTGTTCCGCGAAGGACACGACGCATTCGCCGCCGAGGCCGTCCTTCTGCGCCCGGACGGAGGTGAATACTCCCGTACCCGCATGGTCGATATTGCCCCCGGCCTGGACCGTTACGAGGCCTGGGTGGCCCCCGACGCTCCCGGCGCGTGGTCGTTCCGCGTGGATTCCTGGTCGGACCCCTACTCCACCTGGCGTCACGACGCAGCCGTCAAGGTCGGCGCCGGTGTCGACGTCGAGCTGATGCTGGAGGAGGGCGCGCGCCTCATGGAACGCGCTGCCGCCGGCAACGCCTTCCATAACCCGAGTCAGCGTCCCCCGTCGGACGCTGACATCGAGGCCCTGCATGACGCCGCGCGTCGCCTGCGCGACAGCTCGCATTCCCCCCAGCAGCGTCTGTCCGCCGGTATCTCTTCACGCATCCGCCTGGTCTTCCGCGACCACCCGCTGCGGGATCTGCTTGATTCCTCCCGCGTCTACCCGCTCGACGTGGCCCGTACCAAGGCCCTCGCCGGCGCGTGGTACGAGATTTTCCCACGCTCGGCGGGTGCCTACCAGAACCCCGACGGCTCCTGGGTGTCCGGCACGCTTGCGAATGCCGCCGAGGACCTGCCACGCATCGCCGACATGGGCTTCGACGTTGTCTACCTGACGCCGATCCACCCGATTGGCACGACGTTCCGTAAGGGCAAGAACAACTCCCTGATCGCAGCCCCCGGTGACCCAGGTTCCCCCTATGGGATCGGCGCGCCCGAGGGAGGGCACGACGCCATCCACCCGGATCTGGGTACCTTCGATGACTTCGACCGTTTCGTCGAACGCGCCCGAGGCCTGGGCATGGAGGTGGCGCTCGACCTAGCCCTCCAGTGCTCCCCCGACCACCCGTGGGTCACCGAGCACCCCGAGTGGTTCACGACGCGCGCCGATGGCACGATCGCGTACGCGGAGAACCCCCCGAAGAAGTATCAGGACATCTATCCGTTGAACTTCGACAACGACCCGGAGGGCATCTACCAGGCGGTGCGTGACGTCATCGAACTGTGGATCAACCACGGCGTGACGATCTTCCGCGTCGACAACCCGCACACGAAGCCAATCCCCTTCTGGGAGCGCCTGCTCGCCGACATCAAGGCGCAGTACCCGGGCACGCTCTTCCTGGCCGAGGCCTTCACGCGCCCTGCCATGATGCGCACCCTTGGCGCAATCGGCTTCGACCAGTCCTACACCTACTTCGCGTGGAGGACGTACAAGCAGGAGATCGAGGAGTACTTGGTGCAGATCTCCCAGGAGACCGCGCACCTCATGCGCCCTGCTTTCTGGCCGACCACGCACGATATCCTCACCCCGCAGATGTGGGACGGCGGCACTGCGATCTTCGCAATCCGCGCCATGCTCGCCGCGCTGGGTGCGCCCACGTGGGGCATTTACTCGGGTTACGAGTTCGTCGAAAACGTACCGCGTGGTGCCTTCCAGGAACCCAACGACAACGAGAAGTACGAGTACCGTCCGCGTCACTGGGAGGACGCCGAGCCGATCGGCATCTCTCGCTTGTTTACGCTGCTCAACGCCGCGCGCGCCAAGCACCCGGCACTGCGTCAGCTACACCAGATCCGCATCCACCCGACCTCCTCGGATCGTCTCATCGCGTTCTCGCGTCAGGTGCCCGGCAAGTTCACTGAAGACGGCAACCCGGATACCGTCATCTGCGTGATCTCGCTGGATCCGCACGAGGGCGTCGACGGTGCGGTCTACCTGGACCTGGAGGAGATGGGCCTGGCCACGCCGGGCGGCCACATCACCGTCGTCGACGAACTCGATGGGCACTCCTACGTGTGGGGTTCGTCTAACTGGGTGGAGCTGTCCCCCGTGACGCGCCTTGGCCACGTCTTCAAGGTCGAACCCGCCCATTCCTCGCCCTGGTCGCAGGCCTAACGTCGCTGCTCCCGCTCGGTGTGGCCACCCACCTACACCGAGCGGGCGCACTCCGTCAAAATCGACCACCTGATTGAGACCCGGCTCCCATTTTTGCTGGGCAAACGATAGACTATAAACACGACAGTGAACTAAGCAGTTCACACCATCTGGAGTAAGGACAATCCATGAGCTGCGAACTAACGCCGATTCAGGTCAATGACGACATTCTCGACGCCGTTGCCTCAGGCTCTTACTATTCGCCGCACTCTGTGCTCGGCGCTCATCTGGGTGAGGCTGGTGTCACCGTCCGCACCATGGCTCGCCTGGCCGACGCGGTCGACATCATCACACCGACCGGTGCTTACGCTGCCACCCATGAGCGTGGCGGCATTTGGGTCGCGGTTCTGCCCGGCAAGGAGATCCCCCCTTACCGCGTGTCCGTCACCTACGGCGACGACACCACCGTTCGCGACGACCCCTACCGTTACCTGCCGACCCTGGGCGAGATGGACACCTACCTCATCTCTGAGGGCCGCCATGAGAATCTGTGGCACGTCCTCGGTGCCCATGTGAAGACCTACACTGACGAGCTGGGCGAAACCACCGGTACTGCCTTCGCCGTGTGGGCCCCCAACGCGCGCGCCGTGCGCGTCGTCGGCGAGTTCAACTTCTGGGACGGCGTGGCTACCTCCATGCGGTCGCTGGGTTCCTCCGGCATCTGGGAGATTTTCGTCCCCGGCGTCGGCGTCGGCATGCGCTACAAGTTCGAGATCCAGGGTCCCGGCGGCAACTGGTTCCAGAAGGCCGACCCGCTGGCTCGCGCCACGGAGATTCCCCCGGCCACGGCCTCGGTCGTCACCGACTACTTCCACGAGTGGACCGACGACGAGTGGATGTCTACCCGCAAGGACCGCAACCCTCACTCCGGCCCCATGTCCATCTACGAGGTCCACGCGGGTTCGTGGCGTCAGGGCCTGGGCTACCGCGAGCTGGCCGACGAGCTGGTCCCCTACGTCAAGCAGATGGGCTTCACGCACGTGGAGTTCATGCCGCTGGCTGAGCACCCCTTCGGTGGTTCCTGGGGCTACCAGGTGACCTCCTACTACGCTCCCACCTCACGCTACGGCACGCCGGATGACTTCCGTTACCTGGTGGATGCCTTCCACCGCGCGGGCATCGGCGTCATCCTGGACTGGGTGCCCGCCCACTTCCCGAAGGATGACTTCGCCCTGGCGCGCTTCGATGGCACCCCACTGTATGAGGATCCGGACCCGCTGCGCGGCGAGCACCCCGACTGGGGCACCTACGTCTTCAACTTCGGCCGCCGCGAGGTGCGCAACTTCCTGGTTGCCAACGCCCTGTACTGGCTTGAGGACTTCCACGTCGACGGTCTGCGCGTTGACGCTGTGGCCTCGATGCTGTACCTGGATTACTCGCGCAAGGACGGCCAGTGGCGTCCTAACCAGTACGGTGGCCGCGAGAACCTGGAGGCCATCGACTTCATTCAGGAAGCGAACGCGACCGCGTACCGTCGTCACCCCGGCATCGTCATGATCGCCGAGGAGTCCACGGCGTGGCCCGGCGTGACTGCCCCGACGTCCGGCGGTGGCCTCGGCTACGGCATGAAGTGGAATATGGGCTGGATGAACGACACTCTGCGCTACCTCAGTGAGGATCCAGTCAACCGCCGCTGGCACCACGGCGAGCTTACCTTCTCTCTGGTGTACGCCTTCTCCGAGAACTACGTGCTCCCGCTGTCGCACGACGAGGTCGTGCACGGTAAGGGTTCGCTGATTTCGAAGATGCCCGGCGACAAGTGGCAGCGTCTGGCTGGTCTGCGTTCCCTGTACGCCTACCAGTGGAGTCACCCCGGCAAGCAGCTCCTCTTCATGGGCCAGGAGATCGGCCAGGAGCAGGAGTGGAACGAGTCCTACTCCCTCGACTGGTGGCTGCTGGATCAGGAGGGCCACGCCGGTGTCGCTGCGCTGGTGGAGCGCCTCAACAAGATTTACGCGAACTCCCCCGCAATGTGGGACGACGACTACACGGGCTTCGAGTGGATCGATGCCTCAGACGGCGATCACAACCTGATCTCCTACCTGCGTAAGGGTACTGACGCCGACGGCAACCGTGAGGTCGTCGTGTGCGTCTCGAACTTCGCTGGTAACCCGCACGAGGGCTACCGCGTGGGCCTGCCGTTCGGCGGCGAGTGGGTCGAGATCCTGAACACGGACGCCGAGGAGTTCGGCGGATCCGGCGTGGTCAACGTCGGCACGATCATCGCGGAGGACACCCCGTGGAACGGGCGCCCGGTCTCCGCTCAGCTGCGCGTGCCGCCGCTGGGTGCCTTGTGGCTGGTGCCCGCCTCCCAGGCGCGCTGATCGAGCATTCCTCGAGACACGGACGAGGCCGGGGCAGGGATTCCTGCTCCGGCCTCGTTCGTTGCGTGCTTGGTGCGCGTATCTCAAGGCGCGCGTCGGTATCACATGAGGAGCATCGCCAGGCGCGTACGCGCGGACGGGGTTTAGAAGCCTGCCCTCCCCCGGTCTATCTGCCCCTGTAGCTTGATGAGTTCGCTTCTGATCTCCGGGTCGGACTCTCGGTCGATCTTCTTTGTCAGTTCGTTGTGCGTGGAATGCCATCCGTACCACACGACAACTACAACGAAGACGGTAGCGATAATGAACCACTTCACCGAAGTTACCCCCTCGAGCCATAGCCCAACCAAGCCAGGCATTGCGCAATCTGGTAATCCTCATGAGGATGATTCCAGTTGTTCTGGCATGTCCACTGATTGGGGTACCAGTCGACGCAGTGTCCACTCTCCGAGTAGTAGACGCAGTACTTCAGAATGCTACGAGGCGAAGCAGTATGCACCGAAGCACTCGCCGACACGACAACACCCATCATGCCCACGACAAGACAAACACCGACGAAGGGACGCATTTTCATATCAACTATCCCCCTTCGAACCTCGTTGTCACTTTTACTTTAACAAGATATTCTATAAGGTGTCAAGAAGCTTTCATGACATATCCTCGAAACTTGACACCTTTCTCTCTCACATCACCTAATTTCTATACAAGACATCATCCAAACCCACTTGCCAGTCACTTGACCCTACTTCACATTCATGCATATCCCAGAGTCACACACCACTCACTGCGATAGCCTGCCAGACCCTATGTCAAGAGAACGTTCATAGTCTTGTTCATATTTTCACGTCCTTTCGCTGAGTCAGGTATCGCTCATGCGACGATTCCCCCTCTCACTACAGCCGCGCGTGCCGCCGCTGGGTGCCTTGTGGCTGGTGCCTACCTCCCAGGCGCGCTGATTAAGCGTTCCTCGAGACACGGACGAGGCCGGGGCAGGGATTCCTGCTCCGGCCTCGTCCGTTGCGTGCTTGGCGCGCGTATCTCAGGCGCGCGTCGGTATCACATGAGGAGCATCGCCAGGCGCGTACGTGCCTTGGAAACCTCGGGGGACGAGCCTGCGACACGGAAGAGGTCGAGGAGCCGCAGGCGCAACGCGTCACGTTCCTCAGCGTCCGTGGTGGCGGCAAGGAGTTCGAGGAGCACATCGAAAGCTCCGGCTGCGTCACCTGCCGCGAAGAGTGCATCAGCGCGAGAGGCCGGGTCGTCAGCGTTCTGCTCGCCATAGGCACGCGCAGCGAAACGCACGCGGGACAGGTGAGACTTCGCATCCTCGTCGCGCGGGTTCAGCTCGACGACGCGCTCCCACAGGGTGATCGCCTCATCGAGGTTGCCGGCCTCCTCCGCGGCCAGCGGTGCCTCATGCTCGGGGGGAATGGGCGCGGCGGTATCCTCAGCTGCAACCGCGATGCGCGCGGTGATGCCCATCTGCGCCGAAGCCTCGAGCAACTGAGAGACGACCGGGAGGACCTGCTCCTTGGACGCGCCACCCTGGAAGAGCGGCACCGGGCGACCGCCGACGAGAGCAACGACCGTGGGAACGGTCTGGATCTGGAAGGCCTGAGCAATGGCAGGAGCCTTGTCAATATCCACCTCAACGAGCTGGAAGGCACCCGCATGCTCGCGCGTGATCTCCTCAAGCATGGCCAGCGCGGGCTTCGATTCAAGCGAGCGCGGCGACCACATGACCATGATGACCGGCACGGCCTGGGAGGTGGACATGACGTCCTGGAAGTTCTCCTCATCCGTCGTGGTAATCAGCGGGATGTGCAGCCCCTCCCCCGAGGGCGCGGCCGCGTCCTCGGCTGCGGGTGCGCTCGCGCGTGCCGACAGGTCAACGGCCCCGTGTGAATCGGCGGGAATCACGGTCGCTTCAGGGGCACCGATGCGGGGGTCAGGCGTGTTCATAGTGGTCCTCTCGAGAACGCGTAGCTATCCTCAAACGATGATAAGCGCCGTCCCCACGCCAATCGGCGTGGGGACGACGTGTGCGCTATGGGTGAAACTCAGCCCGGACTGTTGGACGGATCCAGCGCGACCTTGGTGATCGCTCGCTCGCCACCGACGATCTGCACGTTTCCGCCCGCCTTCTGCGAGGGGATACGCATAATGATCGTCGCGATGCAGTCGGCGGTCGCGGTACCTTCCACCTTCGTCCCGCTGGGACTGAGTGCGGCGGTATTTCCGGCGAGGTTCATCGTCGAACCGGCAACCGTACGCTGATAGGTCAGCGTGTACTTGACGTTCGCTGCGACCAGAGCCGAGCCATCCTGCAGGACCAAGCCCGAGATCGGGTAGCTCGTCGCGCTGGCCGCCATGGTCACGGATCCGGCGCTGCTCACCGACGAATTGAGGTCGCTCACCTGCTGCAGCGTCTGCTTGGTGAAGTCGTCGGCCACGAACTGCGTCGTATCCTGGGTGCCGGAGTTCAGCATCGTGATGTACTGCGCAAGAGCGGTGTCGGGGGTAACCGTGAAGCCCTGCGAGTCTCCGGTGACGTATGCCGATCCAGTACCGACAGACGGCAGGGTCAGATGCGTGCCGCCGAGCAGGCGCGCATAGTTCGTGAGCTTGTAGTCCGAACGCGCAGAGTCCTGCACATAGACCTCAAGGACGGGCAGCGCCGTCGAGGACGTATCAGAGATATTAAAAATCGCGCGCGGCCACGAATCCGAGTTCGTGATGGCCAGCGACGTCGGTTCGAAGTCCAAAGGCGGCAACGCCTGGCCGTTCGCGTTCGCCAGCGCGTACTGCGCGGTACGCATCTCCAGTGCACCCTTGGTCACCTGATCGCCGAGGTCGGCAGCGTTCAGCGAAGCGTCAGCCGTCGCCATCACGCCGCCAACCGTCTCGAGCACGGACGAAATGCGCTCGTGGTCCAGGTTCGCGGCGCTCTGCGCGGAGCTACTGCCCGACTGGGCGACAAGCTCACTCGAGCAGGCACTCATGCCGAGCGCAGAAGTCATGAGCAGGGCGGCGGTAGCAGCCGCGAGGGTCCGTCTTTTCATCACTGTCCTTCCTGACGGTCCTTGAGCCAGCCGGACATAATCGAGGTCCAGCCTCCGGTCGCCGACGCGTCATCGTCAGGAGCGGACGTGGGTGCAGGCGGGGGGGCCTGCACCTCGGTGGTACGCGGGCGCGTGACCGGAATCAGACCGGTGTTGAATTCCTGGCCGTCCACGACGACGACCTCTTCACCGTTGTTGCGCGCCTCACGCAGAGCGCGCCGCGAGGGCAGGTTACGGCCTCCGCGGATGCCCGACAGGTCGATGACACCGGTATCCGTCGTCGCGCGCTCCGGGGGATCCACGTCGAAGGGGCCGGCGTCGAGACCGTGTCGGCCGCGGCGCTCGAAGGTGTCCATCATCGGATCCGGTACATAGTCGGGTGCGGACAGGGCGCTGATATCCGGGGCGGGGACACCAACAATGGACGCGCGGACGATGGACTTATCCCTCGTCGAGCGTAGCGGAAGAGGTTCACGGACTGCGTTGTCCCGAGCGGGCAGTTCGTCGCGTGTCCTCTCCGAGGCAGGGGCTCGGCCGGTTGAAGACGCGAAGGCGGCAGCGCCCCACGCTGGAGCAGCCTGTTGCTGGGTACTATCCTCGATCTCCTCGTACTGAGCATCCTCGGATGTGTATGCCACGGCCTCGTCATCGTCAGCGACGACGGGTTCGTCTGCGGCGGTCTCATCGACGGCGGGTTCCGCAGCGGGGGGCGGCGCGAGCGGGGGCTCCGAGACAGCGGGGGCGTGGGCAGCGCGGGAACCAGACTCGCGGGCGGCGGCAACCATCTCAGCCACCTCAGCCGCGTCGATCGTGGAGGTGTCCAGGGTGTCGGCCTTGCGGCGCTCCTCAATGCGCTGTGCGCGGATCTTACGCAGGCGCAGCAGCTGCCAGCGCGTCAGGAAGAGAGCAAAGGCCAGGAGGGCGAAGAACGCAGCAGTCAGGAATGCGATGATCGCCAGCAGGTTCACCTGCTCGACCTGCCACGTCAGCGTGAACGTCAGATCACCGGGGCCACCCGCGGAGGCAGCGACAGCCGACCGCCCGCTGGGAACGTTTTCGAGATCGAGGGAGACACTACCCGTGCCGCTCTCCTGCTTGAACCACATGGGCGACTTCGCCAGCTGATCGGCCAGCTGCGCTGAGGTCGGGTCATCAAGGGGCTGTGCACCGGACTGCACAGCATTCTGAGCGTTCGGGTTCACCATGCCGGTTCCGTTCGCGGCATGCGATTCCGCCTTCAGCTTGGTGCGATCAGCCTCGACGCCGATGACCTCGGTGTAGGCTGCATTGCCGATCCAGCCCTTCGCGTCCTGCGAGGTGCCGATCACGAGCGTGACGGGGGCACCCGACTTCGACGTGGCGGTCACCGTGACGTCATCCTTGACGATCGACAACACATTGTCACGCGTCATGATCAGGTCCGTCGCGGATTCCACCGTTGAGACCTGCTGCGCCGGCGGCCGTAGCACGGTCACGCCGAGCAGCCCAATAAGGATGCATACGAGTGCGACAGCGCCCATCGACGATGCCGCCACGTATCGCTTTAAGAGTTCCACGGTAGCTCCTCAGATCCAACGCCCACACTGCGGGCATTCTTCAGCCCCCACTTTACGTGCAAACCCAGTGAACAGGCGCATTCGCAGGCGAGGCAGTGATACATCACATTTCATTTCACAGGGGTCGAAGCCCACGCCGCCAGCATTCGGAGTGCCAATGCCGACGGCCCTCAACACCCTGCGGCAAACCGAAGGGGGCTTCCTCGGGCCACGCCACAACATGCGGCGTTCCCCTCGGGATGGGACGCAGGCACGCGGGGCAGGTGTATTCCTTGACCGCACTGGGCAGACGACGAACCTGGTAGTCGCCTCCGTCCGGGCCTCGCTCCGTGCGCGGCACGGAGGCGAGGCGGTCCATCTGGAGTGGACGCGCCTCGCCCCACGGCCGTTTCTTGCTTCGTTTACCTCTCACGCAACCACAGTGCCACGGCGGAACACGCGGCGCACGTTCAGCTCCTTGTCGACCTCGACAATGTCAGCCTTCTTTCCGGGCGAGAGCATGCCCACGGTGTCGTCGCCTAGGATGGCTGCCCCCTGCGCCGACGCCATGTAGACCGCGTCCACGAGCGGGATACCGCCCTTCGTCACGGCCACGCGGACGCAGTCCAGGAGGTGAGCGGTGCCTCCTGCAATCGCATTGCCCTGCGCCAGGCGGGCAACCCCGTCCTTGACGACGACATCCTGCGGACCCAGCGTGTACGCGCCATCAGCCATACCAGCCGCCGCCATCGCGTCGGTAATAAAGACGACGTGATCGCGACCCACCATTTCGTAGACGTCTCGCACGAGCGTTGGATCGACGTGGATCGAGTCGCAAATCAGCTCGGCGACAGCACCTCCCCGCGCCGCATCCGAGAGGAACTCGGCGATGGGGCCAGTGTCGCGGTGGTGCAGCGGGCGCATGCCGTTAAAGAGGTGCGTGATCGTCGCGCGAGGTCCGCGCTTGGTCTGCACCTGAGCGAAGCGCTCGCGCGAGTAGGCCAGTGCCTCACGTGCCTTCGTCGAATTGGAGTCGGTGTGTCCCCACGAGGGCAGCGCTCCTCCATCAATGAGCGCTTCGGCAACGGAGCCGGCCCCATAGGCGTTCGGTTTCTCGGGGGCAAGGGTCATCGACAGGGCGTACCCCTGGCAGTCCTCCAGAAGAGTGCGGGTCAGATCAGCGTCAGGATCGATGATGTACGTCGGATCCTGAGCACCGCAGCGCTCATGGGAGACGAAGGGACCCTCGAAGTGGATGCCGGCGATCTCGCCAGCGGCGGCGAGCTGAGCGAGCGTCTTGGCACGGGCGCGCAACACCTCGGCAGACGCAGTCACGCACGAGGCAACGAGGGTCGTTGTGCCGTGGCGGCGGTGTTCCTTGACGGCGACGAGCGCTGCCTCGGCTGTCTCGGCGTTCGGGAAGGACTCGCCGCCCCCGCCGTGGCAATGCACATCGACGAGGCCGGGCAGGAATGTCGAATCGGTGGCCTCGGGAAGCTCACCGTCATAGTCGGATACGGGGCAGACACGGGTAATAGTCGAGCCGTCAATCTCGATAATTCCGTCATCAACAATCGAGTTTTCGAGAACCAGGCGGCCACGCAGCACAGAATCAGTCATGACCTTCATTGTGGCACACCTGACACTCAAGCGCTGTCACTTCGACATCCAATTCTCCCAGTCCTTCATGAGCGCACGAGCCTCCTGCGCATGCGCCTCTCCCCCGTCTGCGAACGAAAGAACTCCACCCGGCGCGCGCACCGCGACAACACGCCCACCCGACACCACGATAGGCCGAAACATACCGTTCTTCGCCGGACAAATGAGCCTCTCCCCGGCCTCGTCCGTCAGACAGGTTCGATCCCTGTACCCCACATGCAACTCATCGAAGGCTGGCAGCGCGAAAGTTCCCCCGGCCTCGTCCCTGCCTGACGCCACCAGGTCCTCCAGGTCAGCGCGAGCAACTGCATCGCCGCGCCTCGACAGCCTCATCCCAGCCGTTTCTGCTACCTCGAGGGCACCCCCTAACGCACGCCGTGCCTCGGTGAGTGTCAGCCCAGTCCACCTGGCCAGGTCAGCCGCATCGATGGGGCCGTGCCCCCACGCGTAACGCGCCGCAAGCAGGGCCAGCGCCTCCTCGTGCCCAGCCTCCCCCTTCGCAACACCTGGGGCCTGCGGGAGCGAGCGCGCGTCGATCAACAGATGCTCCCCCGCCCGCACTGGACCCGAGGTGAGAAAACCATCGAGGTGCAGGCGCATCATGAGATGACGGCGTCGCAGGCCAGCCTCGGAGGAGGCTGAAGAGATTACCTCGATCCCAGCGCCCTGCCACGCCTCGATCAGCTCCGCGCGACTCACACCCTGCGGCGCGGTCTCCAGCACGGCATACGAGGCGGCCGCCGCCCGTTCAACGACCGCGTCGACGAGGCCCAGCTCGATCGCCCTACGCTCCCACGACGCACGACGATGGCGCAGCACACGTCGCAGCCAGTGGTGGTCTCGAGCACTCGTGACGTGCACCGTGCCGCGCATCGGCCAGGAACGAACCAACTCGCCGCGCGCAAACGCCTCCTCAACCTGGGCGCGAGTCAAACCCGGGCAGCGAACCCCAATCGCCCAGGGAATAGCACTCACCAATTGGCCTTGAAGCGCGAGCAAAGACTCGACCGCCTCCACCGGGCTGTGCGCACAGGTCGCGCTCACCAACCCCTGAGAAACGATGCGCGACAAGCTCGCATGCAGGTCAGCGGGCATCAGAACAGACGCGACTCGGGGTCGTCAAAGCCGCGCATCGCATCGTAGTCCAGGACCACGCAGCGAATACCGCGGTCCTCGGCGAGCGTGCGAGCCTGCTTCGTAATCTCCTGTGCCGCAAAAATCCCCGTGACGTCGCCGAGGAGGGCATCTCGGCCGAGAAGAGACAGGTAACGGGTCAACTGCTCGACGCCATCGATGCCACCGCGGCGCTTCACTTCAATCGCCACGTACGCTCCATCCGCGTCACGCACCATCAGGTCAACGGGACCCACCGGTGTGGGGTACTCCCGGCGCACCAGCTCCCACCCCTCACCCAGAATCTGAGGAACCTGCTCGGCGAGGAGCTCCTGCAGGTGAGCCTCCACGCCGTCCTTCACGAGGCCGGGGTCCACTCCCAGATCCTCCGTGACGTCGGCAATGACGTCGTGGATGCGGATGACCAGCTTGTCATCCGTCTTGTCGGCCTGAACCGTCCACACCTGCTCCACGCCTTCCTCACCCTCCCCCGGCTCACCGAAGGAGACTGTGCACGGAGCCGTCATCCAGTTGAGAGGCTTGTACGAACCTCCCTCGGAGTGAATGAGCACAGAGCCGTCACCCTTGAGCATGATGACGCGCTTAGCAGGGTCCAGGTGGGCGCTCAGTCGACCGGAATAATCAACGGTGCAGGTAGCAATAACAATACGCACCCCGTGAGCTTACCAATCCCGGTCACGGGCGGCGCGGAGGACCGGACTCAACCCAGGAGACCAATCCGTTATACGTCAAGCGTTCCACGGCGACCTCGTAACGATGCTCACCATAGGCCAGGCGCACCTCGACCATGGCACCATCGTCCGAGTGGGAGATCGGAGCGGACACTTCCATGCCGCGACGAGGAATCGAATACACCGGCTTCAGGGACATAGCCACCAGGCGATACCACTGCAGTTCTTCGACGCCATAGACGCCGATCCCGGCCGTCCACCCCGCATGGTGGTCCGGGCGCGACCAACAGCGAAACGCGCCCAGACGCGCAGCGATCCTGCGGGCGCGCACATTCATGTACGCCCACAGGATCACCGCCGCGCACGCGAGGAGAACCACTACCGCGATCAAAACATGTATCAGGCTCATCAGGTTCTCCTCGCGTTGCGTCAACCTACTGTGATGCCACTGTAGCGCGGTCAGCCACGACCGTAATGAAATCGGAGTCAACTGAGGCGAATCCCCCACTGACCTCGACGGACACGATCTCATTGGCACACGTCACCGTGACAATTCCATCGCCCAGCTGGGCGAGCAACGGCTGACGGCCGGGCAGAATGCCCAGGCTGCCATCAACCGTCGGAATCTGGACGGCGCTCGCAGCGCCATGCCACAGGCGTCCCTCGTGAGAGACAACCTCGACCTGCAAGGACTTGCCCGATGCCATCAGGCTTCCTTGGCCAGCTCGTGAGCGTTACGCTCCAGGTCGTCGATGCCGCCGCAGTTGTAGAACGCCTGCTCCGGAACATCGTCGTAGTGGCCCTCGGCGATGCGCTTGAAGGCCTCGATGGTCTCCGACAGCGGGACGGTCGAACCGGGCACGCCCGTGAACTTCTCCGCCATGTACATGTTCTGGGACAGGAACTGCTCGATGCGGCGTGCGCGTGCGACGGTGACCTTGTCGTCCTCGCTCAGCTCGTCGACGCCGAGGATCGCGATAATGTCCTGCAGCTCCTTGTTCTTCTGCAGAATGGCCTTGACGTGCGTGGCGACGTCGTAGTGCTCGCGGCCCACGAGGGCCGGGTCGAGGATACGCGAGGTCGAGGCCAGCGGGTCCACAGCCGGGTAAATACCCTTGGCCGCGATCTCACGGGAAAGCTCGGTCGTCGCATCCAGGTGAGCGAAGGTCGTCGCCGGAGCCGGGTCGGTGTAGTCGTCGGCGGGAACGTAGATCGCCTGCAGCGACGTGATCGAGTGGCCACCGGCCGAGGTGATGCGCTCCTGGAGCAGACCCATTTCGTCAGCCAGGTTGGGCTGGTAGCCAACGGCCGAGGGCATGCGGCCCAGCAGCGTGGAGACCTCGGAACCCGCCTGAGTGAAGCGGAAGATGTTGTCGATGAACAGGAGAACGTCCTGGTGCTGGACATCGCGGAAGTACTCCGCCATGGTCAGCCCGGTCAGCGCGATGCGCAGACGCGTGCCCGGCGGCTCGTCCATCTGACCGAAGACGAGGGCGGTCTTGTCGAAGACGCCCGCCTCTTCCATTTCACCGATGAGGTCGTTGCCCTCACGGGTGCGCTCGCCGACGCCGGCGAACACGGAGACACCGCCGTGGTCCTGGGCAACGCGCTGGATCATCTCCTGAATGAGGACTGTCTTACCGACGCCCGCGCCACCGAAAAGGCCGATCTTGCCGCCCTGCACGTAGGGGGTCAGCAGGTCGATGACCTTGATGCCGGTCTCGAACATCTTGGTGCGCGCCTCGAGCTGGTCGAAGGCCGGTGGCTGGCGGTGGATCGGCCAGCGCTCCTTGATGTCGAGGGTCTCGCCCTCTTCGAGGTTGAGGACGTCGCCGGTCACGTTAAAGACGTGGCCCTTGGTGACGTCACCAACGGGCACAGAGATCGGGGCACCGGTGTCAGTGACGGGGGTACCACGCACGAGGCCGTCGGTGGGCTTCAGCGCGATGGTACGCACGAGGTTGTCGCCGAGGTGCTGGGCAACCTCGAGTGTCATCGTGAAGGTCGACTCGCCCTCGCCCTGACCGGCGAGATTCACTTCGACGGTGAGTGCGTTGTAGAGCGGCGGGATGCGATCCGGGGGAAACTCCACATCGACGACAGGGCCGACGACGCGGGCGACGCGCCCCTCGGCGATTGCAGGTGTATCAGTCATTGTTTTACTCCGTGTCTCGAAGGGGTCAGCTCGCGCTCAGAGCGTCGGCCCCGCCCACGATTTCGGTGATTTCCTGGGTAATTTCCGCCTGGCGGGCCGAGTTGGCCAGACGCGTGTACTTCGTGATGAGTTCCTCAGCGTTGTCCGTCGCCGTGTGCATCGCACGCTGACGCGATGCGAGTTCGGACGCCGCCGACTGGAGAAGGACGTTGTGGATGCGCGCCTCAACATAGAGAGGTAGCAGCGTATCCAGGACCGCTTCGGGCGACGGGATGAACTCATACTCGGGCAGCGCCGAAGCAGGATCATCCGCGTAACCGCGCTCGGCCTCGCGTTCCTCGTCTGATTCAGGGGTGTCCACGACCGTGAGGGGCAGCATCTGACGCACCTCGGGCACCTGGCTCATAACCGTCTTGAAGCGGGTGTACACGAGGTGCAGGGAACCGACGCCGGTCGTCGGGTCCGGGTCCAAGAAGCGCTCGAGCAGCACGGATGCGATGTCACGCGCGGTCTCAGGCGAGGGCGAATCGGACTCGCCCTCCCACTCGCGTTCGATAGTAACGCCGCGGAAACGGAAGTAGGCAGCCGCCCTGCGCCCGAAGGTGTAGAGCAACGGCTCGAAGCCGTCAGCCGTCAGGTCGGAGATGAGCTTCTCCGACTCACGCAGGATAGTCGCCGAATAGGCTCCGGCCATGCCACGATCCGACGCCACAACCAGGATCGCAACACGCTTGGTGTCCTCGCGTTCCAGGGTCAGTGGGTGGTCGAGGTCTGTATGAACCGCAACCGCCGCGACTGCCTGAGTCAGAGCCTTCTCGTATGGTCCGGCCTCGGTGGCAGCGCGCCTCGCCGCGCCAATGCGAGACGCAGCGATCATCTCCATGGCGCGGAAGACCTTCGCGAGCGTCGTCGTCGAAGCGATGCGCTGCTTGTAGATCCTCTGCTGTCCGCCCATCGTTTAGGCCTTCTCGTTCGTGCGACCGCGCGAGATTTCCTCGCGGGTGCGCTCAGCCACGACCTCGCCGTCCTCCGCGGAGGCAGCACCGCGCCCGGCGCTGATCCACTGGCGGTGGAACTCTTCGACGGCTTTCTTCAGGGCTTCCTCGGTCTCCTTAGACAGGTCGCCGGTCTCGGCAATCGTGTCAAGGACGGTGGAGTTCGCGTGAAGGTGGTCGAGGAGACCGCGCTCGAAGCGCAGCACGTCCTCGACCTCGATGTCATCGAGGTAGCCGTTCGTGCCCATCCAAATCGAGGCGACCTGGTCTTCCATGGCGTAGGGCGTGGACTGGGGCTGCTTGAGCAGCTCCATGAGGCGCTCGCCGCGGGTCAGCTGACGACGGGTCGCCGCATCCAGGTCGGAGGCGAACATCGCGAAGGCGGCCATCGAGCGGTACTGTGCGAGTGTGAGCTTGAGCGTACCGGCGACCTTCTTCATTGCCTTGGGCTGGGCTGCACCACCGACACGGGACACGGAAATACCCACGTCGACGGCGGGACGCTGATTCGCGTTGAACAGGTCGGACTGGAGGAAGATCTGGCCGTCGGTGATCGAAATGACGTTCGTCGGAATGTACGCCGACACGTCGTTTGCCTTGGTCTCGATGATCGGCAGGCCGGTCATCGAACCGCCGCCGAGGGCGTCCGACAGCTTCGCGCAGCGCTCCAGCAGGCGGGAGTGCAGGTAGAAGACGTCGCCGGGGTATGCTTCGCGACCCGGCGGGCGGCGCAGCAGCAGCGACACCGCACGGTAGGCCTCGGCCTGCTTGGACAGATCGTCGAAGACGATGAGGACGTGCTTGCCCTGGTACATCCAGTGCTGGCCGATGGCGGAGCCGGTGTAGGGAGCCATGTACTTGTAGCCGGCGGGGTCCGAGGCCGGGGAGGCGACGATGGTCGTGTACTCCATAGCTCCCGCGTCCTCGAGCGTGGAACGCACGGAGGCGATGGTCGAACCCTTCTGGCCGATAGCCACGTAGATGCAGCGCACCTGCTTGTTCGGGTCGCCGCTCTTCCAGTTATCACGCTGGTTGAGGATCGTGTCGAGCGCGATCGCAGTCTTACCGGTCTTACGGTCACCGATGATGAGCTGACGCTGGCCGCGGCCAACCGGAATCATCGAGTCGATGGCCTTCAGGCCGGTGGCGAGGGGCTCGTGGACGCTCTTACGCATCATGACGCCGGGAGCCTGCAGCTCAAGCGCACGGCGCCCATCCAGGTCCGTGATATCACCGAGGCCATCGATCGGGCGGCCAAGGGGATCAACCGTGCGGCCGAGGTAGCCGTCACCAACGGGAACGGAGAGGACCTCGCCCGTGCGATGGACGAGCTGTCCTTCTTCAATGCCACCGAAGTCACCGAGGACGACGGCACCGATCTCACGCCGGTCGAGGTTCATGGCCAGGCCCAGCGTCCCGTCCTCGAAACGCAGCAGCTCGTTTGCCATGGTGCCAGGCAGGCCCTCGACGTGGGCAATACCATCGGCCGTTTCGATGACGTGACCCACCTCTTCGGTGGCCACGTCCGCCGGACGGTAGGACTCCATGAAGGAGTCCAGTGCTCCGCGGATTTCCTCCGGGGAGATGCTGAGGTCAGCCATGAGGATTCCTAACTAAGAAAAAGTGAAGTAAATGATGGACGAGGGGCGCTAGCTAGCGATGGCGTCCCGAGCGGCGCTGATCCTGGTGGCCAGCGACGCGTCAATGGCGGTCAGACCGGCGCGCAGGCGGAAGCCTCCGATAAGTGTAGGATCCACCGAGATTGCCAGGTCAACGGTGACGCCGTAGCGCTTTTCGAGAATGGCTCGCAGACGGTCAACCTGAGCCTCGGTCATCGGCGAGGCCGTGGCGACCGTGACGAAGAGGCGATCCTGCATGGTGGCTGCCCACTGGGCGTACCTGCGGATGTTGTGCAGGAGTCGTCCGTGGTTGGAGCGGCCAACGGCGCGACGCACCAGGCGCATCGTCCACACGCTGACTCGCGAGCCAAACAGGCTCGTGGCCAGGTCTCCTCGCTCGTGCGAGTCGCCTGTGGAGATGTCGGAGAGGCGCACGCGCACCTCTCGGTTATGGTCCAGGAAGTAACGGACCTGGAACAGTTCCTCACGGACCTGGTCGAGTGCCCCCTTCGCACCTGCGGCATTCAAGACGCTGAGGATGCCCAGTACTTCGAGTGCGTCATCGACGTCAGTGGGGCGACGCCAGTGGTCGGCGACGACAAGGTTGACGACGGTCATCGTCGCAGTTGTCACGTGGGAGGCGAATGCTTCCTTCGCGAGGGACTGCTTGTCCGCCAATGACCGGGCCGGATCGGTCAGCGCACGCGCGAGACGAGTATTCTCCTTAAACAGGTCGGCCAAGCCGAAGAAGTCCTCGGCGACCCGCATCGCGTCGGTGCCCGGGGTGGCGAGGGCCGCCGCCAGGTCGGTCGCGAACGGGACTGACTCGATCGTGCGCATCTGTGTCATCGTTTCTCCTCGACCAGCGCGTTGTCGGCCTCGAGTTCGTCAAGGAAACGATCAACGACGCGAGAGGTCAGGGCCGTGTCGGTGAGCTGCTCACCGATGATCTTTTCGGCCAGCTCGGAGGCGAGCAGACCCACCTCGGAGCGCAGGGAGATTTCCGCGGCCTGCTTTTCAGCGAGGATCTGGCGCTGCGCACCCTCGAGG
The DNA here is from genome assembly GCF_041433955.1 of Pauljensenia sp. 20925_1_25. NCBI lineage: Bacteria > Bacillati > Actinomycetota > Actinomycetes > Actinomycetales > Actinomycetaceae > Pauljensenia > Pauljensenia sp. 20925_1_25. Next base: position 49,203 of record NZ_JAPWCL010000003.1, read on the forward strand.
ATACGGCCCGCTTCGTTGGTTGCCTCGTTACGGGCTGCGGCCACGATGGCCTTGGCCTCATCGTTGGCGCGCTCACGAATCGTGTGCGCCTCGGCGTGTGCCTGGCGGATGATCTCTTCACGCTCGCGCGCAGCGGCAGCCTGGTCGGCCTTCGCTTGCTCGGCAGCACCGAGACCTTCCTCGATTGCGGCAGCTCGCTCGTCCATCGTCTTGTAGATGCGAGGCAGCGCGTAGCGTCCGACGAGGAGCAGGACGATAAGCAGAACGACAGCCGACCAGAAAATCTCATACAGCGGCGGCAGGATGACGGCGAGGCCGCCGACCTCCTGGTCCGCAGCGGCGACAATCTGGTGCATAGCGATCACTTAACGATGAGCGGCATAACGAAGCCGATGAGGCCGAGGGCCTCAACCATGCCGGCGCCGATAATCATGTTGGTGAAGAGACGGCCAGCAACCTCGGGCTGACGGGCGGTCGCTTCCTGGTTCTTGCCGACCATGAGGCCGATACCGAGGCCGGGGCCCAGGGTGGCGAGGCCGTAGCCGATGTAGGCGAATGCTGCGGTTCCCATAGTGGTTTCCTTCTGTTAGTAACGCCGGGTGGCGTTGGGGGTCAGTGATGTTCGACGGAAAGCTTGATGTACACGGTCGACAGGATCGTGAAGATGTATGCCTGCAGGAAGGCCACGAAGACCTCGAAGCCGGTCATCACGAACATGGCGGCACCGGTCAGCGCGGAGGCGGCAGACAGGACGGAGAGTTCGTGGAGCAGAATTGCCGTCCCGAAGTAGGTCATGCCGAGCAGCAGATGTCCGGAGATCATGTTGCACAGGAGTCGCAGCGTCAGCGTGACGGGGCGAACAATGAAGTTCGACAGGAACTCGATCGGCGTGATCAGGAGGTACATCGGAACGGGCAGCCCAGGCGGGAAGAGCTGGGATGCGAAGAAGCCGCCCACTCCCTGCTTGCCGATGCCCGCACCGATGAAGGTGACGTACGTGATGAGAGCGAAGAACATCGGAACGGCGACCACCGACGAGGCGGCGATGTTGATGCCCGGGATGATGCCCGCGATGTTCATGGACAGGACACCGAAGAAGAGGAAAGCGATGAAGCCGGAGAACTTGCGGCCCGTCTTCGGACCCAGCATGTCGAGGGCGACGTTGTCGCGGATGTAGCCGGCGATGGCCTCGACGGCCATCTGTCCGCGGGTGGGAACGAGCTTCGGCTTACGCGCAACGGCCACCAGCACGAGGCACACGAGCACGCCCATGATGACACGGGCCAAAGTCAGGCGGTTGAACTCGTAAAAGGTTCCCTCACCGAAGATCACCGAGGGGAAGAAGTCCTCCAGGGCGGGCTGGTGAGGATGCTGGGTGAACGCCGGGTAGGCGGTCGCGCCAATGATGAGGAGCAGGATCGCGAGGCTCACCCAGTACCAGCGCGGCTTGGACGCGGAAGCGCGGCGAGCGGGCGCGTTATTGGACACGGAACGTGCCTCCTTCATCGGAACTCCATTGGTTGTGTTGCCTCACGAGCAACTCCTTCCATTCTATACAGATCAGCGCGCCCGCGGCGCGCGCAATAGTTAGTCGTTGTGAGGGTGCGGATCCACGTTCATCGTACGCCTACGGGCCATGACGATCATCTCAACGCTCGAGGACACAATGATGGCGATAATCGTTGCAATGGCGGCAATGCGCACGTCCATACCGAGCATGCGCGGAACATACAGGCCCAGGGCAAGCAGTGCGATTTTCGCGACATATCCGCCGCTCACCCACGCGAGGAAGCGGGCGGGTGAGGCCAGAGCACGTGAGGTGAAGAACCACTGGGCACCACAAATGACGGCGACCATGACGAGGGCCAGGAGATAGGTCATGCTACGTCCGTCCCGATCTCGTCCTTCGGAAATTCGCGAGTCGTGACTGTGACACCCACGGCGGCCGCAATGACCGCCCCTAAAGCGACCTTCCACCACGCGAAGCCAAGTAGCCCGGCGGAAGGGAGACACACGATGGCGGTCCACATCCACAGGATTGCCACGACGCCGCGGTGGGAGTGCCCGGCGACGAGGAGGCGGTCATGGAAATGTGAGCGGTCAGCGATGAATGGACTCTTTCCACGGCTCATCCGTCGCACGGAGGTGACGACGAGGTCGGCGACAGGCATGAAGATAACGGCCATCGGCAGGATGAGCGGCAGGGCTGAGACGATTACCTGCTGACGTCCGAGCAGTGACGGGTCGATTTTGCCGGTGACGATGATGCCGACGGCAGCCAGAACGAGGCCCATGGTCTCCGCTCCCCCACCCATCATGATCGAGGACGGGTGGAAGTTGAACCAGAGAAAGCCCGCGCATACTCCGACGAGAGCAATAACGATGAGGCTCGCGGTTGTCGCGTAGGAGGCAGCCCCCATGAGGCGCGTGATGACGTACGAGTAGATGAAGAAGGATCCGGCACCGATTGCGATCATGCCGGAGGCCAGGCCGTCGAGTCCATCGATGAAGTTGACGGCGTTCATGATGCCGACGATGAACAGGACGGAGATGAAAAGCCAGAGCCTTGAGGAACCCAGCGTGATACCGAAAATCGGGAAGGACGCGAGCTGGACGCCGCCGAAAGCCATGCCGCCCGCGATGAGGACTTGCCCGCCGAGCTTAGCCATCCAGTCGAGCTCGATGATGTCGTCGATGACGCCGAGGACGCACATGGCACCGGCACCAGCCATGACGGCCCACGGGACAGTGGTCGTAAACAGCGGTGCCATGTAGGGGATGCGCGAGGCGACGAGCATTGTGACGATAAGCGCGATGGTCATGGCGACGCCGCCGAGGCGCGGGATCGGGGTCTTTTGGATGTCGCGCCCGCGCACGGGCGGCAGGATATGAAAGCGCAGGCAGGCCCAGCGCACAGCTGGGGTCAGCAGGATCGTCAAGGCCATTGCCATGGCGGCGAGCAGCAGGTAAACCTTCACGGGTGGCGTCCCTCCGTTTCCCGAATGGGCATGTCGGCGACCGCGCTCAGGTCGGCGAGGCTGATGGTCCCCAGGCGGATAACGCGAGGGTCGCCGTGGGCACAGTCGACGATGGACGAGGCCGTGGTCCCCCGGGTGGGTCCGCCGTCGAGATAGGCCGCGACGGAGGTGCCGAAGTAACCGATGGCCTGCTGGACTGACGTGGCCGGCGGGTGGCCGGTCAGGTTCGCGGAGGTCACCGCCATGGGGCCGAAGTCACGCAGAAGGGTCAGGAGCGCGTCCTGGTTCGGCATGCGCACGCCGATGGTGCCGCCGGTTTCCCCCAGGTCCCACCCGAGGTCGGGGCGGGCACGCAGGATGAGCGTGAGTCCGCCGGGCCAGAAGGCGCGCGCGAGGGCTCGCGCATAGTCGGGAACATCGACGCACAGGGAATCGATGGCGTCGACCGACGCGACGAGGACAGGCGGTGGCATCTGACGACCGCGCCCCTTGGCGGCCAGCACCGTGCTCACGGCATCGGGGTTGGAGGCGTCGCATCCGATTCCGTAGACGGTGTCCGTGGGAACGATGAGGACGCGGCCGTCGTTCAGTTCGCGGATTGCGTGCGCTAGCGCGTCGGCCTCAAGGTTCGGTGTTGCGCTCAGGATCGTCTCAGTACTCATCGGTGCTATTGTGTCACGGATCGCGGGCGAGGTATCAGCGGGGCGTGCGGGCGCGCAGGAAGCGCATACGACCGGTCAAGTCGGCCTCGGTCGCGGCGTCAACCATTCCGACAGAGGTCGCGTAAGCGCGCAGCGCCTCGTCCTGGCTGGGCGAGTGCTCCATCAGGAGCAGGCCGCCAGGCCGTAGCAGCGTGAGGGCACGGCGGATGATCCGCGCGGGAATATCCAGTCCGTCCTCGCTTCCCCCGTAGAGGGCCGAATGCGGATCGGCGCTGGCCTCGGGCTGGGTGGGCATCTCGTCGGCTGGAACATAGGGCGGGTTGGTGACGACCACGTCGACCAGACCGTTCAGGAAGTGGAGGGTCGCTAGGTTCGTTGCGTCGCCGCGTTCCAGGTGCACGCCGCGCGCGCCGATACGGTCACGGTTATGGCAGGCCAAGGCGAAAGGATCCGGTTCCTTTTCGACGGCCCACACTTCGGTGCGCGCGGCCTCGGTGGCAACGGCCAGCGCGATCGCCCCGGAGCCGGTGCACAGGTCGACGACGCGCGCCTCGCCGCGGGTACCCACGACGGAGCGCGCCTCGTCAATGGCCAGGCCCGCCAGGACCTCTGTCTCCGGGCGCACGATGAACACGCCGGGCATTGCGGTCAGGACCAGCGAGCGGAAAAACATGCGTCCCGTGACGTGCTGGAGGGGAATACGCAGGGCTCTCTCTGCTACGCCGCCGCGCAGCTTCTCCGCCTGTTCGGGATCGAGGACGGTGGGTAGATCCCACTGCGTGGTGACGTCGCACGCCCACTCGAGGAGCTCGCGCACGTCGGCGTCGACCGAGTCAACCCCGGCCTCGTCCAGGCGTGCGCGCGCCCACGCCCGCGCCTCGTGCAGTCCCCACTGACCCTCCACCTGCGCGCTCATGCGTTCGCGGCAGCGGCCAGGCGTTCGGCCTCATCAGCCTCCTGCAGGGAGGAAATGACGGCATCGAGCGCGCCCGACAGGACGGCGTCGAGGTTGTGGGCCTTGAAGCCCGTACGGTGATCCGCGATGCGATTCTCCGGGAAGTTGTAGGTGCGGATGCGCTCGGAGCGATCCACGGTGCGCACCTGGGACAGGCGCTGGGCCGAGGCCTCGGCCTCCTTCTTCGCACGGGCCTCCGCAGCGAGGCGAGAGGCGAGGACACGCAGGGCCGCTTCCTTGTTTTGCAGCTGAGACTTCTCATTCTGCATCGACACGACGATGCCCGAGGGAAGGTGGGTGATACGCACGGCAGAGTCGGTCGTGTTGACGGACTGGCCGCCGGGGCCGCTCGAACGGTAGACGTCGATACGCAGGTCGTTAGGGTCGATGACGATCTCGTCGTCGTCCTCGATCTCCGGCATGACGAAGACACCGACGGCGCTCGTGTGGATACGTCCCTGGGATTCGGTGACGGGCACGCGCTGCACGCGGTGGACGCCGCCCTCGTATTTGAGGTGGGCCCACACACCCTCGTCGGGGGCGGGCGTGCCCTTCGCGCGGATCGCAAGCGTGATGTCCTTGAAACCGCCGAGCTCCGTATGGGTCGCGCTCAACTCGGTAACGCTCCAGCCGTGTGCCTCGGCGTAGCGGCCGTACATGCGCGCCAGGTCGGAGGCAAACAGCGCAGATTCTTCGCCGCCTTCACCGGCTTTGATTTCGAGGATGACGTCCATCGCATCCTCGGGATCGCGAGGAGCCAGGATTTTGACGAGGGCCTCGTGAGCCGCTGCTTCCTCTTCTTCGAGAGCTGGAATCTCGTCAGCAAAGGATCGGTCTTCCGCAGCCAGTTCGCGGGCAGCCTCAAGGTCCCCCGCCGCCGTGCTCAGCCGATCAGCGGCGGCCTTGACGCGGCCAAGCTCGGCGTACCGGCGGCCGACGCGGCGCATCAGCTGGGGGTTCGTCAGCGTCTGTGGATCAGCCATCTGGGCCTCCACCTGCGCGTACTCCTCCAACAGCGGGCCCAGTGCGCCCAGCTCATCCGTCGCGGCCACGATTCACCACATCCTTACGAGTCAAACGTTTGAAAAAGCGGCGGCGCCGCCAGCCTTCAGGCCGACGACACCGCCGTCGAGCTATCCGCTCACCCTCATCACTTCGAGGGGCGCACGCGCTTGCCGTAGCGAGCCTCGAACTTGGCGACGCGGCCGCCGGTGTCGAGGATCTTCTGCTTGCCCGTGTAGAACGGGTGGCAGGCCGAGCACACGTCCACGCGCATCTCGCCGGAGGTGAGCGTGGAACGGGTGTGGAACGAGTTGCCGCACGTGCAGGTCACGACGGTGTCCACGTATTCGGGGTGGATGCCCTTACGCATGGGATTCTCCTGGATCGTTTGGTGCCCCGGGTCCGGACATGCAGCGTTCCTCGCATCTGACGGGGATTCGCCCTCCAGCGCGCGCAAGCGCCTGGGGCATGCCGGTGAACCGGTAAGCCGACATGTCATTATGGCACAGCAGCCCAACGCCTTCAAAGATGGACGCCATCAGGTGAGCGTGAGATCGGCTATGGAGGTCGGCCTCTCCTCTGCTCAGAACGACGAGGATGAGCCTGAGCCGTGGAAGCCACCCGAACTCGACGTGCCGTGCGAATGGGAGGACGAGAGGCTCACACGACTACGGTTGCGATAATCATTCGCGGTACCAAGGTTTGCCGGCGACGTCAGGTAGGTCTCGTATGAAAAGCTATATCTCGCGATTCCGTCATAGACGATGTAGCGGTTGAAGTACGCGGGCGGCACGTAGACCGGCGCATTGTAGGCCATAAAACGCCCCGATGGGATGGCTGCGCTTCCACTCAGGTCGATGCCCGCACAGTGCGCTGTCAGACGAATCGTGACAGCGGGATTGTAGGAGTGCGCCCGACCGTCGACGGAGTACGTGCCGATGTAACGCAGATCGTAGTCCTTAAGTTTTTCTCCCTTGCCCGCCTGCCAGCGCGAGTAGCGCCTGCGTCCCATCCACGACGTGTCGGCCGCCAGCGCGTTCTCGACGAACACCGCGAGGCGGCCCCTGGCCTCGTTCGCAATCCAGTCAAGGCACTCCAAGGCCGTGGCAGGTGTCACCTCTGTACGCTCAATGCTGCCTTGCAGGTTTTTCACGGCCACGCGCTGCTCGTTCGTCCACGCGCTGAGGGCGGCATACAAGGTGATGACGTGCTGATAGTTCGTTCGGTCCGCAGCCGTGCGCGCGACCAGGTCCACCACGTCCAGATCCTCGAAGACCAGCCCCACCTCATTGGCCCACACGCTGCGCCAGTTCGGGGAAAGCGCGAAGAACTCACACGCCGCCTCCATTGCTGCATCCGCGTCCGACAGGTCCTGAAAGGCTTGGGTGAGCGTCCGCATCGTCGCGTGTTTCCCCCGAGCCGAGGCGATGCGTGCACGCACCTTCTCACGCTCCGCCCGCGCAGCCTGGTAGCGCGCGGTCAGACCACGCTCATAACCCCCTTCGGCGAGGAGCGCAGCAAAGGAACTCTCGACCCCGATGTGACGCTTTTCCATAGCGTTCCACTGTTCGGAGAGCGGCCTCGCGACCTCGTTTGGCCGACGGCGGGCTGTCCCTCCGATCAACCAGACAACGATTCCGGCGGCCGTCGTCGTCCACGCGTAAAGGGGAGGCCACGGAACGATATTCCCCCGACGCTGAGTGTTCTCGCCCGGGATCAGCGCCGCTGCCTTGTTCACCGCGGCGACGATGCCTTCGCTCCAACGCCCATTGCGGAAGTCATCCTTTGCCGCATCCTGGACGTCCTTCTGAGCAGCCGGGGGAAGAACGACATCATCGCCCACGTAGGTGCCCACCATATGATCAGCGGGCGACACGACCAGGATTACATACCCATTCGCCCAGGTCGATCCACCCGCGCTCAGCCACTCCGGATGATTGGCGCGCGCGTAGGTGACCACCGCCTGATCCATGTCGTCGCCGCTGAGACTATCGGTCGACAGGACCACGAGGTGAACGGCGCGCGTGAAACTAACGTCCTCGAGGACGGCATTCAGGGGCCGACCGCCGATGTCACGAAAACTCCCCGTCTCGTCGTGGACCTCCACGACGGGCGTAACCGGGTCACTGGGCTTCGGTGCCGCATGAACATTGACGTAGTAGGCAGCGCCCAACCACACGGGCGCGACGAGGAACAGGAGGAGACCGGCCACGAAGCGCAGGGCGCGCAAGGATGCGGGCGGACGCTCCGCTTCCCTGTCAGCCCCATCGAGTGTCATAGATGTCATGGCTCTACTTTGGCATGAATGACAGTCGGTTGCTCGGTATCTCGCGTTCCTTCTGTCAAGCAGTCTGACGGGCGCCGTACACGACCGCTATGACCCTCAAAATGACGAGGACGAGCCCGAGCCTGAGAAGCCACCCGAAGAGGAACCATAGTCCGCGAAGCTGGTCGCGGAGCTGGATGGTTCGTCGTCGACGTAGCGGTCGAGATACGTCGGATACGCCCAGACGGACACGTTGTTCGCCTGGAAACGACCAGACCATTCCGCAGCCTTTCCTGTGAGGCGCACGCCCGCAGAATTTGCGGTCAGACGGATCGTCGAGGCGGGATCGTACTCGTGGCTGCGCCCGACACTGAGATACCTGCCCTTGTAGAGCACATCATGGGCGCTCACAGTGCCACCTTTGTTGCGTTTCCACCGCTCGTAACGCTCGCGCCCAACCGAGGAGGTGTCAGCATCAAGCGCCTGTTCAATGAGCCGTGTCAGGCGCGCCCGGGCCTCGTTCGCGATTCGATCCAGCTCATAGAGCGCCTCGCCCGGACTCACCTCAGCGCGCTCCAGGCTGGTCCTGAGTCCAACGATGATGTCGCGCTGGTCATTCGTCCAACGGTTTAGCTCCTCCACCTTACGTGTGACCTCTCGCTTTTTCACTCGTTTTCGCACCTTGATCGAGACGACGTCCGCCGCCAACAGATCTTCGAAGACCGGACCCACCTCGTTGTCCCACAGGGTATGCCATCCCGGAGCAAGCGCGAAAAAGTCACGCGCGGCGATGATCGCGTCGTAAGCGCTCGATAGACGTTCGATGTCTGCGGCCAGCTCCTCTCTCTCGCGTGCTGACTCGGCGCTGAAGGAACCGAAGAACCCCGGGGACTTCAGAACAGCAACGCGCTCGCGCACTCTTTTGCGCTCTTGGTTGGCGCACCCGTAGCGAACGGTCAGCCCCTTGTTGTAAGAGCCCGCATCGATGATCGAGTGGAAGGTACGATCCACCTCTGAGCGGCGCTTCTCCATATCGCTCCACGCCTCGGCAATGCGTTTTGAGCTATCTTGCACCTTCTGATGCAGGCTCCACCCACGCACGAGAACACCGATACCCGCAAGCGAGATGAGCCACCACGTCCAATGAGGCCAGACGACTCTGTTCTCAATACTCCGGCCTGCTTCGCTCGGAATGTACTCAGCTGCCGTCGTCGCCGCCGCGACTATTCCTTGACTCCAGCGACCCGCCCGGAAATCAGCCTTCGCAGCGTCCTGAATCTCCCTTTGGACGGACAACACTGGGGCAATGTCCTCGCCGAAGTAAGTCCCCACCTTACGGTGGGTCGGCGACACCGACAGGATCAGGTAGCCGTCGGCCCACTTATACCCACTGGGCGACATCCACTCCTGATGCCCCGCCCGCGCGTACGTGAGGGTCGCCTCGTCGAGGTTGCCGCCCACCAGGTCGTCCGTCGACAAGATGACGAGGTGAATGGGACGCGCGAACCTGACGCCACCGAGAGTGTCTGTCAGCGTACGACCGTCGATCAGCTCGAAGCTTCCCGTCTCATCATGCACGTCGACGGATGGAGCAACCAGCTCGTTTGTCAGCACCGTGTGCTGACTGTAGTCAACGACGGCGAATACCAGCCACGCGGGAACAAAGATCACCATAACGACACCCAGCAGAATCCGGCCTATCCCTCGCGCCGAGCGCCGGAAGCCTCGCAGTGACATGTGCCCGCGTTCCTCGGGTGCCGAATCAGTCGTCGCAGAAGTCATGTGTTCACTGTGCCATGGTCGCCACGCAATCGCTCGGTATGCTCATGCTTGCACCAACAAGGATGACATGTCGCCTCAGTCCGCTCAGGCCGACGAGGAAGCGTCGCCGCTGCCGTCCACATTCTTAGTCAGGTATCGATCAAGATACATCGGCAGCAGATAGACGAACGAGCGACCAGCCGTCAGGACACCGGTCGCTGGGGCTGGCAGCCCTTCCAGGTTAACGCCTGCGGAGTTTGCAATCAGTCGGATCGTGGCTGCCGGGTTGTATTCGATGTCAGCGTCCGCTTCCTCGCTCCAGTACTCTTCGTCGTACTCGGCGTTAGCCGCGGTGAGGCTGATGCCCGCGCCCTTCCACCTCGCGTAACGTTCACGTCCCTGAGACGAGGCATCGGTTGCGAGCGTCGCCTCGATGAGCTCGGCAACGCGCGTGCGCGCATCGTTGGCGATCCGGTCGAGTTCTTCCAGCGCCTGGGCGGGAGCGATCTGCCCGCCCTCGAGGCGCTTCCCGAGGTCGTGCACAGTGTCTTTATGATCACCCACACGCTCTCTGAAAGCCTCTACATCCGCCGTGATGCGCGGATCCGTGCCCATTCCTTCGAGGGTATCCGCGACGTCGTCGAGAACGTCCAAGTCTTCAAAGACCGGCCCGACCTCGTTGCTCCACACGTCGCGCCAGCCGGGCGCACACGCGAAGAAGTCGCGCGCAGCCATGATTGCGGCATCCGCATCCGCCAAGCGAGCAATGCCCGCAAGAATCTCATCACTGTCGCTTCTTGACGTCTCGCTAAGCGAAGCGAAGAAACCCGGTGGCTGGTAATCGGCGATTCGAGCGCCGACCCTGGCGTGTTCGGCTTGGGCGCGCTCGTAGCGCGCTGACAGACCGGCCTCGTAGTGCCCGGCACTGACGAGCGAGGAGAACACGCGCTCGACCTGCCCGCGCTGTCCCTCCAGGGCCGCCCATTTTTCCGCGATCAACGTCATTTTCTGACGTCCCAAGCGCCGAAGATCCCAGCCGTGCCACAGCACGCCTATTCCGCACAACACCATGACCCAGCCGGTCCAATTCGGCCATTCCACCGCGTCCCCCGTCCCGTGATGGGCCTGGGCATAGATGGCGATTCCCAGCTGAAGAGGAGCCACGAGGACAAGAAAAAGTCCCAGCACGAGACGCAAACAACCACGCACGCCACTCCACAACCGGCGCGAGGTTTCCCGCGTAGCCTGTTCATCGTTCTCGTTCGGTGTCGTGTCCGCCATACCCCAACTCTGGCACACGCCACAGTCAATTGCCCGGTATTGACGCGCGCGCCCGACAAGAAAACGGGGCGAGCGGCTCTCGCCACTCGCCCCGCGTCAACCCGCCGATCACTCGGAGGGCGTCGTCTTCTGGATGAGCATGAGGAACTCAGCGTTCGACTGGGTTTCCTTGAGCTTGTCGAGGACCAGCTCGAGGCCCTGCTGCTGGTCGAGGGTGCCCAGGACGCGGCGCAGCTTCCACATGATGCGCAGCTCCTCGGGCGCAAACAGCAGCTCCTCGCGGCGGGTACCCGACGCGTTAAGATCGATCGCCGGGAAGATGCGGCGCTCGGCGAGCTGACGCGAGAGGCGCAGTTCCATGTTGCCGGTGCCCTTGAACTCCTCGAAGATAACCTCGTCCATCTTCGACCCGGTCTCCACCAGCGCGGAGGCGATGATGGTCAGCGAGCCGCCCTCGGAGAGGTTGCGGGCCGCGCCGAAGAACTTCTTGGGCGGGTAGAGCGCGGACGCGTCGACACCACCGGAGAGGATACGACCCGAGGCGGGCGCAGCCAGGTTGTAGGCGCGCGACAGTCGCGTCAGCGAGTCGAGGAGAACGACGACATCCTGACCCAGCTCCACGAGGCGCTTGGCGCGCTCAATCGCGAGTTCAGCAACGGTCGTGTGGTCCGATGCGGGACGGTCGAAGGTGGAGGCGATGACCTCGCCCTTAACGATCGAGCGCATGTCGGTGACCTCTTCGGGGCGCTCGTCCACCAGGACGACCATGAGGTGCACCTCGGGGTTGTTCAGCTCAATAGCCTTGGCCATCTGCTGGATGACCATGGTCTTACCGGCCTTGGGCGGCGAGACGATGAGGCCGCGCTGCCCCTTGCCCACCGGGGCAACCAGATCGATGACGCGCGGCGTGTAGGCCTTCGGCGAGGTCTCCATGCGCAGCTGCTCGGAGGGGTAGACCGGCGTCAGCTTGCCGAATTCTCGACGCGCCTGCGCCTGCTCAATCGTCATGCCGTTCACGGAGTCGACGCGCACGAGGGCGTTGTACTTCTGGCGCTGACGCTCGCCCTCGCGGGGTAGGCGGACGGCACCGGCGACCGCATCACCGGCGCGCAGGCCCCAGCGGCGCACGTTGCCGAGCGTCACGTAGACGTCGTTCGGGCCGGGCAGGTAGCCGGAGGTACGCACGAAGGCGTGGTTCTCCTGGATGTCGAGGATGCCGGCAATCGGGGCGAGGTTGTCCTCGCCGCCGCGCGCAGGGCGCGCTTCGCGATTCTCACGGCCCTCACGATTCTCACGGTTGTCGCGGTTCTCGCGCTCGCGACGGGAGCGACGTCCGCGTTCGCGGCGTCCACGCCGTCCCTCGGTGTCGTCGCCGTCGGGCAGCTCGATGTTCAGGACGGTCTCGACGACGGTCGTGTCGGGTTCCGGCGTGGACTCACTGCGCTCGGAAGCGGGCAGCGGCAGGTCGAGAGTGACATGCGCGGGTTCCACGGCTCCCTGACTCACCGCGCGGCGGCGGCGTGAACGACGTGGGGCCTCGGCTGCGGGCATCTCAACGGCAGGCATGTCGGCCACGGGAGCCTCGGGCTGCGCGGGAACGTCCGGGATTTCAGACGACGAGGCAGGGGTCTCCTCGCCCGGAGCGGCTTCCTGCGTGGTCGGAGCGCTGGCGTCGTTGCTCAGGAGCTCGATCAGCTGGGGTTTGCGAAGCTGGGAAATGCCCTTGAGACCGCGGGACGCGGCCAGGGCCTTCAGCTCAGGCAGCTTCATCGCCGACAGTGACACGGTCGTCATCTCGGCGGGGGTTTCGTTGCTCACGAAGTGGTCCTTACTGGAATGCGCCCAAGTCGGGCGAGGTGAATTGCTCAAGCACACGAGAAAGCTTGATGGAGGAAGATGCGCAATGAGGGCGCACCGCAATGATCGGAGTCGAGCATTCGACTCGGACCTGAAAAAAATATAGCAAGACCGCCAGCCAGCTGTCGATTAGACAGCGAAACTGACGGTGCTTGCGCAGAAACTCACAGATGAGAGGCTAGTTAGAACTCCACCTTCGCTAAAGATCCACGAGTGATCTGCACGCCGGAAGCGGCCACCGTGAGGGGAAGGACACGCCACCCCGAGTCCGCGGCTTCGCGGCGAATCTGCGCGCCAACGGGTTCCAGCGAGATGACAGTGGGTCCGGCACCCGAGACCACGGCGGCGTATCCCGCACCGCGCAGCCAGTCGACGAGGGCCAGCGAGGGCTCCATGGCACCGCGGCGCTGCTCCTGGTGGAGGCGGTCGCGCGTCGCTTCCATGAGCACCGCGTGCAGATCCGCTCCCCCGCTGGCCTGCGCATGACCGGACAGGATCGCAGCGAGCGCGCTCGCGCGGGCGACGTTGAAGCGCGCATCCACGTGAGACACGTTCTCGGGCAGCGCAGCGCGGGCGGTAGCAGTACGCAGTTCGAAGTCGGGAATGAAAACGACGGGAGACACGCACGCCGGCGGGTTCAGCCGAAGCGCACCCACCTCCTTCGTGTCCTCGTTCATCCAGGCAACGGTGGCCCCTCCATAGACGGCGGGTGCAACGTTGTCGGGGTGTCCCTCCAGCTCCGAGCCGATCTCGAGGATCTCCTGGCGCCCCAGCACGTCCGGGTCGCCGATGAGCGCACGGGCCAGCGTCAGGCCGGCGACGATTGCGCTCGCGGAGGAACCCAGGCCTCGCGAATGCGGAATGCGGTTCATGCAGCGCATGCGCACCCCCACCTGGGGAGCGCCCGCATGGTCCAGGGCCAGACGCAGAGCGCGAACGACCAAGTTATCCTCGCCGAGGTCGACGTTGCCGGCCCCCTCGCCTTCGACGACGACCGAGGTCGACCCCGTCGTCGCGTGGATTGACACTTCGTCCCACAGGTCGAGCGCGAGGCCCATGCAGTCGAAGCCGGGACCCAGGTTGGCGCTCGTCGCGGGAACCTTCACCGCGACAAAGTCATCATGCACGCGCACCTCACTCACCCTCAACGCGGATCGTGGAGGTCACCTCGCGCACGGCGTCGGACACGGCGAGCGCACGAGCGACGGCGCGCAGGTCTGCCTCGCGGGCCTGATGGCTGGTCACGACGATGACGCACGCACCGGGAACCTCGTCGTTGCGCTGGTGCACCGACTGGATCGAGACGCCGTGGCGGGCGAAAATACCGGCGACGTCGGAGAGCACGCCGAGACGGTCCTCGACCTGCAGGCGGATCTGGTAGCGCGTGTGGGTCGATCCGGGATCGAGGATCGGCAGGTGGGCGTAGACGGATTCGCGAGGGGCGTGGCCTCCGAAGGCGCGGTGATGCGCAGCGGCCACGAGGTCGGACAGGACGGCCGAGGCCGTGGGAGCCCCGCCGGCACCCTGGCCGTAGAACATGAGGCGTCCGGCGTTCTCGCCCTCGACCAGAATCGCGTTGAAGGCACCGTCGACGGAAGCCAGCGGATGGTCGGATGGCACCTGGGCGGGGTGGACGCGCATGGCGACGCCCTCGCGGCCATCCTCACCGATGCGGCGCTCGGCAATGGCCAGGAGCTTGATGGTGTGGCCGACACGAGCGGCCTCTTCCATGTCCTCCTTGGTGATATTGGAGATACCTTCGACCGCGACGTCGTCGATGCCGACGCGCGTGTGGAAGGCCAGCGAGGCCAGGATGGAGCACTTCGCTGCGGCATCCAGGCCCTCGACGTCTGCGGTCGGGTCGGCCTCGGCGAAGCCCAGGTCCTGCGCCTGCTTGAGGGCATCCTCGTAGCTCAGGCCCTTGGAACTCATGGCGTCCAGGATGAAGTTCGTCGTGCCGTTGACAATGCCCATCACGGTGGTGACGCGGTCACCGGCCAGCGACTCGCGCAGACCGTATACGACGGGGACCGCGCCGGCCACGGCGGCCTCGTAATAAAGGTCTGCGTCGTTGGAGGCGGCGGCCTCGTACAGTTCGGGGCCGTGGGCGGCCAGCAGCGCCTTGTTACCCGTCACGACCGAAATACCCTGTGTGAGGGCGCGCAGCACGAACGTGCGCGCAGGCTCGATGCCGCCGATCAACTCGACCACGAGGTCCATCCCGTCAATCGCCTCAGCAGGGTCCGTCGTCAGCAGCTCGCGATCAATCGGCGAGTCACGCGGAGCATCCACATTGCGGACGAGAACGCGGCGGACCTCCATCTCAGCACCGGAACGTGCCGCGAAATCCTCACGGCTCGACTGCAGGATGCGAATGACCTGGCTACCAACGGTTCCAGCTCCAAGAACGCCAACTCCGAGGACCGGACGGGGTGCAGACATAGGAATTTTCTCCTTCGTGAAACGGGCACTGACACCAGTGTATGTGGTCAAAGCCCCCACTTTCTTTACGGGGACCTTCGTCCTACAATTGAAGTGTGGGAGACTTAAGACCCACACCCCTGAGACACAGAACATAGGTCGATAGGCAAAAGCGGTTGTCCCGCCCCATCGGTCGTAGGACAATAGACCCAAGCGCCGGAATCCGGCGCACTGACGGAGCCTTGCTCCCTACAACCGTCCCCACAGGGATACGGAAGAATCCGAGAAGAGGAAGAATGACGACAGCAGACCAGAAAGCCTGGGAAGGTTTTGTCAAGGGTAACTGGTGCGATGAAATCGACGTGCGCGACTTCATCCAGCTGAACTACACGCCGTACGAGGGCGATGCCTCGTTCCTGGCGGGTCCCACCGAAAAGACCATGCGGGTCTGGAACACCCTTGAGGAAAAGTACCTTTCCGAAGAACGCAAGGTGCGCATCCTCGACGTTGACACCGACACCCCGGCTGACATCGACGCTTTCAAGCCCGGTTACATTTGCGAGGACGACAACGTGATCGTCGGCCTGCAGACCGACGCCCCGCTCAAGCGCGCAATGATGCCGAACGGCGGCTGGCGTATGGTCGAGACCGCCATCCACGAGGCCGGCAAGGAATACAACCCCGAGGTGAAGAAGATCTTCACCCAGTACCGCAAGACCCACAACGACGCAGTCTTCGATATCTACACCCCGCGTATTCGCGCCGCTCGCTCCTCCCACATCATCACCGGCCTGCCGGATGCCTACGGCCGCGGTCGCATCATCGGCGACTACCGCCGCGTGGCCCTGTACGGCGTGGACCACCTGATCGCCGAGAAGCAGAAGGATAAGGATCGCTACGCCGACCAGCCCTTCTCCGAGCACTGGGCACGCTACCGCGAGGAGCACTCCGAGCAGATCAAGGCCCTCAAGAAGCTGAAGAACCTGGCCGCCTCCTACGGCTACGACATCTCCGGCCCCGCCACCAACGCACACGAGGCCGTGCAGTGGACCTACTTCGGCTACCTGGCTTCCGTGAAGTCCCAGGACGGTGCCGCTATGTCGATCGGTCGTCTCTCCGGCTTCTTCGACTGCTACTTCGAGCGTGATCTGAAGAACGGTACGCTGGATGAGTCCGGCGCGCAGGAGATCATCGACGCCCTCGTCATCAAGCTGCGTATCACCCGCTTCCTGCGCACCATCGCCTACGACCAGATCTTCTCCGGTGACCCCTACTGGGCCACCTGGTCGGACGCTGGCTTCGGCGACGACGGTCGTACGCTGGTCACCAAGACCTCCTTCCGTCTGCTCCAGACCCTGGTGAACCTGGGTCCCGCGCCCGAGCCGAACATCACCATCTTCTGGGACGAGAACCTGCCCCGCGGTTACAAGGAGTTCTGCGCTCGCATTTCGATCGAGACCTCGTCGATCCAGTACGAGTCCGATCCGCAGATCCGCGCCCACTGGGGCGACGACGCCGCCATCGCATGCTGCGTCTCCCCCATGCGCGTCGGCAAGCAGATGCAGTTCTTCGGCGCTCGCGTCAACGCCGCCAAGGCTCTCCTCTACGCCATCAACGGTGGCCGCGACGAGATGACCGGCAAGCAGGTCATGGAAGGCTACGAGCCCGTCCAGGGTGACGGCCCGCTCGACTTCGACGACGTGTGGAAGCGCTACGAGGAAATGCTGGACTGGGTCGTCGGCACCTATGTCGAGGCCCTCAACATCATCCACTACTGCCACGACCGCTACGCCTACGAGGCCATCGAGATGGCACTGCACGACGCTGAGATCGTGCGCACCATGGGCTGCGGTATCGCCGGTCTGTCCATCGTCGCCGACTCCCTGGCCGCGATCAAGTACGCGAAGGTCTACCCGATCCGCGACGAGACCGGTCTGGTCGTCGACTACCGCACCGAGGGCGACTTCCCGACCTACGGCAACGACGATGACCGCGCCGACGACATCGCCGCGACCGTCGTCCACACCGTCATGGACAAGATTCGCGCGATCCCCATGTACCGCGACGCGATCCCGACCCAGTCGGTCCTGACGATCACCTCGAACGTCGTCTACGGCAAGGCCACCGGTTCCTTCCCGTCGGGCCACGAGAAGGGCACCCCCTTCGCCCCCGGCGCGAACCCGGAGAACGGCATCGACACGCACGGCATGGTCGCCTCCATGCTGTCGGTCGGCAAGCTGGACTACAACGACGCGCTCGACGGCATCTCGCTGACGAACACGATCACCCCGCAGGGCCTGGGTCGTTCCAAGGAAGAGCAGATCCAGAACCTGGTCGGCATCCTCGACGCGGGCTTCGTTCCGGACGATTCCTGCGCCTACGACGGCACCAAGGGCTACTGATCCACCATTGGCGGGGGTCGATGTGCAACCTACGTTGATCCCCGCCACCCACCATCGTGGGCGCACCGCAACCCGGTTCGCCCAGCCGGCATCGCCGGCGTCTCACAAGTAAGGAGAAATGTTATGGCAACCAAGACCTACGAAGAGCGTCTCGCTGACATGAAGGCCGCTCGCGAGGAGCGCGGCGACAAGGACGGCCTGTACCACGCGAACATCAACGTGCTCGAGGAGTCCACCCTGAAGGACGCCATGGAGCACCCCGAGAAGTACCCGAACCTGACCGTTCGCGTCTCCGGCTACGCCGTGAACTTCGTCAAGCTCACCCGTGAGCAGCAGCTGGACGTTCTGTCCCGCACCTTCCACCACTCGGCCTGATCGGTCGAATGTAGTGGGGCGTCGGGCGTACGCACGACGCCCCACTACTCTGTATGCCGCTGTCGGCCAATCCCACCGACCTACCCCGGCCTCGTTCCTGCGTGAACACCGCGCCCCATCCCCTCGAAGAAGGAAACATGACGCAGCTCCTCGCTATTCCGACTTTTCGCGAGCAGGACTTCCAAGCCCCCCAGTCCCGCACCGTCGGTGCGGGTGTTGAGGGCCTTGAGGAGATCACGGACCTGGAGCGTTCCGAACGCCTGCGACGCATGCGCGAGGGCACGCTCGGTTCGATCCATTCATGGGAACTTGTCACAGCCGTTGACGGTCCCGGAACGCGCATGACCGTGTTCCTGAACGGCTGCCCGCTGCGCTGTCTGTACTGTCACAACCCCGATACGTTCCTCATGAAGGACGGCGCACCCGTGTCCGATACGGAACTGCTGTCCCGTATTGCGCGCTACCGCCGCATTTTCCGCACAACGAAGGGCGGAATCACGCTTTCGGGCGGTGAAGTTCTCATGCAGCCCCATTTCGCCAAACGCATCCTCCTGGGTGCTAAGGAGATGGGTGTGCACACATGCATTGACACCTCCGGTTACCTGGGCGCAAACTGCGATGACGAGATGCTTGATGCCATCGACCTCGTGCTCTTGGACGTGAAGAGCGGCGACCCAGAGACGTACAAGAAGACAACGGGCCGCGATCTGGCTCCCACGATCACCTTCGGCGACCGCATCGCGGCACGCGGCGGTGACACCCGTATCTGGATCCGTTTTGTCTTGGTTCCGGGTCTGACGGACGATCCTGACAACATCCGCAAGGTTGGCGAAATCGTCAGCCGCTGGAAGAACGTCATCGACCGTATTGAGGTTCTGCCTTTCCATCAGCTCGGCAAAGACAAATGGCATTCGCTCGGCCTGGAGTACCAGCTCGAGGACGCGAAGGCCCCGACACCCGCAGCGACGGAGGACGTGCGCAACTACTTCCGTTCGCTGGGCTTCGAGGTCCACTGACCTCCGCGTACATACAAGGACCCTGGGAGGGGTGGGCTAGGCTCGCTCCCCCGGGGTCCACGTGCATCCGGGGATGCCCCAGCCTCGTTCGGCCACGTGTGCGCGCGAGGACTCACGGTAGGGCGTATCGAGGCGGTCGACGTAGAGGGTTCCGCGCAGGTGGTCGTACTCGTGTTGGAAGATGCGAGCGAGCCATCCGCGGGCGGCGACCCGGACAACGTTCCCGTCGGCGTCGTAGCCGCGTAGGATCGCTCCGAGCGCGCGGCGTAGCGGGTACTGGACACCGGGGACGGAGAGGCATCCTTCGGACTCATTCGTCATGTCGGGCTGCGTGGGTAGAATCGCGCCGACGCCATCGTTATCCCAGACGAGTTCGAGCGTCGGGTTGACGACGACGCCGCTCATTGCGGAGTTGTAGCCGCGGGCTGCTCCGTCGTCGAGTCCCAGGATGTCCTTGTAGCGCCGATCAAAGGCACCGCCGCCGCGATAAGACCAGACGAAAAGCTGGAGTCCGACGCCCACCTGTGGGGCGGCCAGCCCCACGCCGGGGGCTGCGTGCATCGTCTCGATCATGTCGGTCACCAGGTCGCGCAGGGTGGAGTCGAAGGATTCGACGGGGTCCGCGACCCGGTGGAGGACCGGATCGCCCGTGATGTAGATTGGCAGCACGCTCATGCCCGCTCCCCCGTTTCCCCGCGGCTTATGACGCCAACGCTGGCGGCTTCGATGGCGCGCGGCACGCTCGGGTCGAGTGCCTTGATGACGCAGGCGGGGTTTCCGACGGCGACGGAGTTCGGGGGAATCGAGCGCGTGACGACCGCGCCCGCGCCGATAATCGAGTTTTCGCCGATGGTCACGCCGGGGCAGACGACGACGGAGCCGCCCAGCCACACGTTGTCCTCGAGGGTAATGGGCGCGGAGGATTCCCACTTGGCGCGACGAGGCCCGGGCTCGGTCGGGTGGATCGCCGTGTAGAGGGAGCAGTTCGGTCCGATGAGAACGTCAGCACCGATCACGATAGGAGCAACATCAAGGGCGGTGAGCCCAAAGTTGACCCAGGAGCCGTCCCCCATGGTGATATTGTAGCCGTAATCGACGCGCAGGGGCGGGCGAATATCAACATTCTCCCCCACCTGTCCGAGGACCTGGGAGAGCAGGTAGCGAGCGATGTCTGGGTCGCTCGGGTGAGCCTGCTCGTAGAGGCCAAGAAGACGAACGGCCCGCCTCGTGAGCGCCGAGAGTTCATCGTCCGCAACGTAGTAGTCGCCGTCGCGCATGCGTCGGGCGGGTGTGCGCCCATCGTCGTGGAATCGGGGGTCGTCGAAATTGGTTCCCGGGGAGATGGTCATGCGACCAGGGTAGTCGAGGCCCTCTCCAGTCGCGGCGCACGGCGCGCGTCCAAGTGGCCCAGAAGTGCGTGCAGCTGGGAAATGTCGGCTGCGGGGTCCTCGGGGTGCCACTGCACGCCGATAATGGGGGCATCGATCGACTCGATGGCCTCGATCGTTCCGTCGGGAGCGTAAGCGCTGACTTGAAGGCCTTCGGCGAGGCGTGCGACGCGCTGGTGGTGCGCCGACGAAATGATCAGCTCCGAGTTGGTCAGGACGGGAGTCAGGGCACGCTCAAGGTTGCTGTCGGTCTCGACGCGCACGCTGTGGCGAATGAAGCGGTGGTCGGAGAGGATGGTGGGGTTCGTGTGGGTGCCGTCCGCACCGTCGATATGCTGTTCGAGGGTGCCGCCGAACGCGGTGTTGATGATCTGCATACCGCGGCAGATGCCCAGCAGCGGCGTGCCGGTACGGGCGGCGTAGTCGACGAGAGCGAGCTGTCCCTGGTCGGCGCGGTACCAGTGGCGACCCTCACGCTTGTAGCCCTGCGAGCCGCCGTAGTTGAGCGGATGGACGTCCTCGCCGCCCATGATGATGATCGCGTCGGCGGCCTGTGCACGCAGCGCTGCCCCCTCGGCTCCGTCCTCCTGCGCGTACTCGCGAATGACGTTCCAGGTCGGCAGAGCTGCCTGGAGAAGACGATCCCACAGGCGCATGCAGATGTTGTTGTATGCCTCGTCCCCCGGTCGTGCCGGCAGGACGTTGGAAATCAACAACGTCGGCTTCGTGTGGTTCGTCATGGTCTCTATCATGGCAGGAGACGGGTCCGCGCGCGCGGTGCGTTCACAAAATGGCGTTTTGTGACAGCGCGCGTCCACGTCGTACGGCACTGCGAAAAGTGCGCGTTTCTCGCGTGAAATCAACGGACGAGGCCGGGGCAGGACACGCGATCACGTGTCCATACCCCGGCCTCGTTCCACGAAACGAACGCTCAGGCGAGCGCGCCCATCGGATCCCACGCGGGCAGGTGCAGGGGTTCCTCCGTGATGACGGCGCGCAGATCGGCGGGCAGGTCGTCCACGTGCACGGCCACCTCAAAGACGTTGGCGTCGAACCAGGCGGCGTCCATCGTGAAGAAGCCCTTGTCGCCGTGGTCCTCTCCCCAGGAGTTCTCCACGCGGAAGCGGCGGCCCTCCCCGGCCTCGTCAATGTCGACGCCGGTGAAGAGCATCGCGTGGTTCATCGCGGACTCGCCGGTGTTGACACGCTGTTCCTTGGAGGTGGAGAAGTCCACGCCGAACAGGTTGTCGAAGTCGTAGAGACCCTCGACGAACAGGCCGGAGGCACGATCAGACTGCTGGCTGCAGTCGGCGCCGAACCAGACGGCGCGGCCCGAGGCGAGGATGGAAGCCGTGATCTGACGGATCTGCTCGACGGGGGTGTTCACGTACAGGATCGGGCGACCGCCGACGACATTGCCCATGTGGTCGACAGTCAGGGTGTGGCCCTTGGGGTGCTCAGCGCGCGGGTCGTCGACGAGGCACACGTACTGGGTGAGGTCCACGTCCACGTAGCGGGAGTAGAACTCACGCGGGGTAAGGACGCCGTCACGGTGGAACTCGCCCGAATCGTCACGCCACTCCCACTCGAAGGAGGCCGGGGGTTCGCCCAGGCAGATAACGAGGATGCGCCACACGTCGGCCAGCGCGGCTTCCTTGACCTCGTTGATCTCTTCCTCGGAGGCTCCGTCTGCGACGAGGGCACGAAGCTCCAGGGCGGTGCGGCGCAGGACGACCTTCAGGCGGTTGTTCATCGGGGCGGTGTGGCCCGAGGATTCGGTCTCGGGCATCGCGGTCTTGGGGACGAGGCCGTGCTTGAGGTACAGGGACACTGCCATGTCCCACTGGCCGCCGTCGGAGAGAACGTCGCCGAGGAGGAACTGCAGGAGTCGGCCGTCGAGTTCTTCAGTCTTGGCGGTGGCGATGATGTCGGTCAGGAAGAAGTTGGCGCGCTCGAACTTGTCCCAGAAGAGGACGTAGTTCTGTGAGAACTCGAAGTCCTTGAGGCCCAGATGCGTGCGGGTTGTCGAGCGCAGGAGGTTCAGGGAGGAGAAGAGCCAGCAGCGGCCGGACTTCTTTTGGGAGGTGACCTTCCAGTCGTCCACCTTGTGGGAGACGACGGTGGGGGTGGCGACGACCTTCGCGCGGTCGAAGGCGACGGATTCGACGCCGGCGTGGGAAACGGCGTTGCGCGCCACCGTGCGAGCGCTGTCCGAGTATGCCTGAAGGCGGTCAATCAGCTCGTCGGTGATCTCGTGAGCCATAAGTCTGGGCATCCTTTCTATCGAGAGTCATTCTCTATAAGGATACGCCTGGCACGTGATGCGAACGACTCGACTCCGTTTAGAATGAGTGTGTTTCATGTTCAGTGAACGCACAGGAGCATTCATGGTTACGGTAGGCGCATCGGGGCGCGAAGTGGTTCTGAGGGCCGGGGACTATCGGGCGCGGATCGTCACGGTCGGCGCGGGCCTGGCCGGCTTGACGTATCGGGGCCACGAGCTGATCATTCCCCACAGCGTGGACGAGTGTCCCCCCGCTTACCTGGGCAAGGTGCTCATGCCCTGGCCGAATCGCGTCGCCGGAGGCACCTATTCGTGGGAGGGAGTCTCCTACGACCTGCCCGTCGACGAGCACGCTTTCGGCACATCCCTGCACGGTTTTGTGGCCTTCCAAGAGTGGGAAATCGCCGAGGCCGACGCCTCCTCGGTGCTCCTACGCACTCTCATCCCAGCGCGCTACTCCTACCCGTGGACGCTCGTTGCGTCCGCGCGCTACAGCCTGGATCCGGAGCTCGGCCTCGCCGTCGAACTGTCGGCGACGAACATCGGCGAGGGCATCGCCCCCTACGGCGTCGGATTCCATCCCTACCTGGCTGTCGACGGTGTGCAGGTGGACGATCTGGAGCTTGAGAATCCCGCGTCGATTATCTACGAGGCCGACGCCTCCATGATCCCGGTCGCCCCCCACGACGTCGCGTCCTTCGGCCTGGACTTCCGTTCCCCCGCCCTCATCGGCACTTCCCTACTGGACCACGCGTTCGGGGGTCTGCCGGAGGGCACCTGGACCGTCACGCTGCGCGACCCCGCCTCCGGCGTGGGCGTATCGCTGTCCTCGGATGCTCCCTGGCTGCAAGTCTACTCGGCGGACAACATCGACCGCGTGGGCGTTGCCGTCGAGCCGATGAGCTGCCCGCCCAACGCCTTCAACTCGGGCACGGACATCATCGCCCTGGCGCGTGGCGACAGCTACACGCTGCGCGCACGCATCGCGGGCACCGTCACCGCCTAGTAGGCTCCGGCGGCGGCGCGAATCAGCGTCAGGGCAACTGCGCCGGCCGTGGAGGAACGCAGGACATTGGCCCCCAGGCCGACTGTTCGAGCTCCGGCGTCCACCAGCTGAGCGGTCTCCTCCGGACCGATTCCTCCCTCGGGGCCGACAATCAGGGCGACGCGCGCGGGCAGGGACCCATCCGTAGCATCTCCCTGCACCCGTGCAAGGGCAGCTCCCAGGGACTGCGTGGCCTCCTCGTGACAGACGAAGGCCACCCCGGCCTCGTCCGTGAGGGCACGCACCCAGGAGGCCAGCTCCCGGCTGTCTGCCACCGCGTCAACGACGGGCACGTACGCGCGGCGAGACTGCTTAGCGGCCGCCCGCGCGACGCCCTCCCATTTGGCACGGCCCTTCTCGGCTTTCGGTCCCTTCCACTGGACGATTGCGCGCTGCGAGGCCCACGGGATGACCCGATCAATACCGATCTCGGTGCAGATTTCCACGGCGGCCTCGTCCCGCCCGCCCTTGGCAAGGGCTTGGACGAGGATGATCTCTGGGAGCGGGGCATCTTCCTGAACAATCTCACGCACCACGAGAGACAACGAAGACTTGTCGGCACTCGCGACCTCACAGATCAGTCGCAGCCCGCGCCCGTCGACGACGTCCACCCACTCCCCTGCACCGATGCGGCGCACGGAAGCGGCGTGACGACCCTCGCTACCTCCGAGCGTCGCGCGCTCCCCCACCGCCAGCGACGAGGGAACGCAGGAGAGGTCCTCAGCGAGAAAAACGGGCCGTGTCATCGCGCATCAGCCCATAAAAGTGTCGCGCAGCTTGTCGAAGAACGTCGGCTGCTGGCGGTAGGGTTCCACGCGGACCTCACCGCGCACCTTCGCAAGTTTTTCCAGCAGTTCGCGCGACTGATCGTCAAGCTTCTTGGGGATTTCGATGTCCACATGCACGTGCATGGCACCACGGCCCGAGCGCTGCAGGTGGCCGACTCCCAGACCCTCCAAGACGATATCGTCGTTGGGCTGCGTCCCCGGGTCGATCGTAACGTTCTTCTTCCCATCCAGGGTGTCGAGCTCGAACTCGGTACCCAGGGCGGCAGTCGTCATCGGGATCGTGATCCACGTGTGCAGGTCGTCTCCGCGGCGATCAAACACGGGGTGCTTCTTTTCGCGGATGGACAGGTACAGGTCTCCGTTGGGGCCGCCGCCCGTACCGACCTCGGCCTCGCCGCTCACGCGGATCTGGGTACCCTCGCTGGCACCGGCCGGAATGTTGATGCTCAGAGTGCGGCGCGTCGGAACACGACCCGCGCCGTTGCACTCGGTGCAGGGACTGGGGATCGTCGTGCCGAAACCCTGACACGTGGGACAGGGGGCCTGGGTCTGCATGCGGCCAAACAGGGAGTTCTGGATCTGCGTGACGAAGCCGGATCCCTGGCACATCGTGCAGGTCTCGGGAGAAGTACCCGGCTGGCACATCGAGCCGTGGCAGGTGTCGCACAGAACGTGCGTCTTGAAGGACACTTCCTTTGCTGCACCGAACGCGGCGTCCTCGAGGGTGATGTCCACACTCACCTGCTGGTCCTTGCCTCGGCGCACGCGCGAGGCCGGGCCGCGTGAGGAGGCACCGAATCCGCTGGCGAACACAGCCTCGAAGATGTCGGAGAAACCGGTGAAGGGCGCACCCGCGCCAGCTCCACCACCGCGCAGGGCGTCGGGGCCGCCGATGTCGTACATCTGGCGCTTCTCAGGGTCCGAGAGCGTTTCGTAGGCGACCGACAGCTCCTTGAAGGCTTCCTCCGAGTCCGCACCCGCGTAGTCCGGGTGGAGCTTACGCGCGAGCTTGCGGTACGCCTTCTTGATCTCGTCCTGGCTGGCGTCTCGGGAGACGCCGAGGACCTCGTAATAGTCTCTCACGCTTCCTGTTCCTTCCCGCGGGGGCGTTTATTCATCGTCTGATCGGTCATGGATTGCATGGTCAGTTGGTGTTCTCCTGGGCCAGGTACCTGGACAGGTAGGCGGCGACGGCTCGCACGGAACTCATGGTGCGCGCGTAGTCCATCCGCATGGGACCGACGATTCCCAGGTGCGCGCTTCCTCCGTTCTCGTCCGCCCCGGCACGGTAGGTTCCCGTGACCACGGCGGCCTCAGCCAGGGCATCATGGGGGTTTTCCGCGCCGATGCTCACGTGCAGGTCTTCGCCGGGGTCGGCCTCGGAAAAGAGACGCATGAGGACAACCTGCTCTTCGAGGGCGTCCAGGACGGGGGCAATATCGCGGAAATCCAGTGCTCCGCGCGCTAGGTTAGCGGCACCAGCAACGACGATCTTCGCCTCACTGGCTCCGGAGAGCACGTCGGTGAGTGCCACGCCAACCGCATCAACCGCGCCGCGCAGCTCAGGCCGACACGAGGCCGTGGCCGCCTCCGCGCACGAGCGCACAGTTTGTGAGGTGGCGGCTTCACAGTGAACCCGCAGGTGGTCACGCACCTGGACAACTTGGGCATCGTCAAGGGGGGTATCGAGAGTGAGGGTCCGCTCCCCCACCTCTCCATCGGTCGTGATCACGACAGTGAGGACGCGACCCGGCGCGATGCCGAGAACCTCGAGGTGCTTCAGGATGCGCACGCGCGAACCCGGGTATTGCACGAGGGCCACCTGATGAGTGACCTGCGCGAGCAGTCGAACGGAGCGTTCCACGACGTCGTCGATGTCGACGGACTCGGAGAGAAACGTTTCCAGGGCCTGGCGTTCCGGGGCACTCATGGGCTTGAGCTGGGCGAGGCGGTCAACGAAAACGCGGTAGCCGCGGTCGGTCGGGACTCGGCCCGCGGACGTGTGCGGCTGATAGATGAGTCCGGCTTCCTCCAGGACCGCCATGTCGTTGCGGATCGTCGCGGATGAGACACCCAGGCCTCCCGCAGCGATGGCCTTTGAGCCGACAGGTTCGCGAGTGGCCACGTACTGGGTGACGATGGCTCGCAGGACGTCAAGCCTGCGATTTTGCGCGCTATTGCGTGCCATCTCACTCCCTTCGCCCTGGCACTCTCTTTTTCTGAGTGCCAATGCTACTCCCCGCGCCCAAGCCGAGGCGACCCGTGCGCTGCCGGATATGTGCGCTCATTGCGAACCTCACGGCCACGGCCCGCCTCACTGCGCCCAGGGCACCGTCACGAAGTCGATGAGTTCTTCGACGCGCCCCAGCAGCGCGGGTTCTAGGTCGCGATACGTGCGCACGGTGGAGAGGATTCTCTTCCAGCCCATGGCGATGTCACGCTGGTCGGCGTGCGGCCAACCGAGGGCGTCAAGGGTCCCATGCTTGATATCGATACCACGTGGAACGTCAGGCCAGCGCTCAAGGCCGACGCGAGCGGGTTTCACGGCCTGCCAGATGTCAACGAAGGGGTGTCCGAGGACGAGAACCGCGCCCGGCCACCTGCGCGAGACGGCCTCGGCGATACGCGATTCCTTCGAGCCTGGAACCATGTGGTCAACGAGGATGCCCGCGCGCGCTGTGTCCGTGGGGCCGAAGACCTCCAGGACTGCCTCGAGGTTGTCGACGCCCTCGAGGAGCTGGACCGCAATGCCTGCCTCTGCCAGGTCCTCTCCCCACACATGCTGCACGAGTTCGGCATCATGGCGTCCCTCCACCCAGATACGCGAACGCTTGGCAACCTTGGGGCCGCTCGATGTAGGGGCGAACGAACCGGAGTTCGTGATACGCCGCCCCGTCGCACTGACCTGCACAGTCGACGAGGCCTTGGCGGCCTTGGGTCGTGGAGGCAGCGCCTCGATGGGACGCCCCTCCAGCCAAAAGCCGGGACCCAGCGGGAAGGACCGACGCACTCCGCGCCGATCCTCGAGTTCGACGAGGTGAACACCGCCGGACTTTTCAACGCGCGTGACAGCTCCCACCCAGCCGGAGGACACGTCCTCAAGGACCATGCCGATCTCGACGTGTACGGCCACCGAACGCGGGCGACGGGCACCGGGACCGTCTCGATGCGGGTCGTGGGCGAAGATATCACGCCCGTAGGGATCTGCTGTGCTCACCCGGGATACTCTAAGCGGCCTCAGCCGAACGCCTGGAGCGCCACGCGGACGAACAGTGCTACCAGCGCAGCCAGAATCCAAGAGGAGATCGAGCCAATCAGGAACTCCTCAGCCTTTTCACCCGTGGAATCCTGCGAGATCTCAGGGAATCGAATGACGCCCTTAGCCGCGACGACCGCGCCGATAGCGACGTCCGCACCGGCACCCACCAGGACGATGACGAGCAGGCGTTCAAGGGGGCCAATCCAGCGTCCTCCGCGCAAGGCAGGCCCCTCTTCTTCAGCTATTGCCACGTCAGCATCACCATCCGACGGGGAACTGGAGGTCGACGAGGCTTCCTCATCCCCAGCTTGAGGATCGTCACCCTGCGGATCTGCCGCCTTGCTTTCCCCGTCAGATTGCTCTGCGTCGGCGGGCAAGGGAGGAAGGACGGGAGCGTTAATCCACCCTGGGACAGGGTCCGTCGATCGCCCTCGGGCGCACATGAGGATCGCGGTGATGAGATGGTTAGCAGGCCCCATCGCCATAAAAGTAATGGCAATGATGAGGTCAAGTGGCCGCACATCGAGCAAGGACAACGCAGGGTATTCCCCAGGTTCTACGGTTAGGAGAGCCACGAAGCCGATGGTGGCCAGTGCCCACCGCGTGAGCACGCCGCGAGCGGACCCGTCCACCAGGTCCCATCCGAACCAGACGAAGGCGAGCACAGTACCCGTCACGTTCGCAACCGTACTCACCCCAAGAACGAGCCATGAATAGAGCACGACCCCGATGATGAGCGTTACAAACAGCACGAGGCGACGCGACCACCGCCTCGGATCGGACGTCAGTAGAACTGTCAGCTCCGCGGCAGCGATGCCAAGAAGAAGAGTTTCATGCACGAGTGGCCTCCGCAATGAGGAGAGAGGACTGGATGAGCCCCGCCCCCGTGCCCCGCGCGAAGTCTGAAATGGCCTGTTGCGAGAGCTTTTCGACGCGCGCAATCTCCACCTGCGTCTTACCGAGCAGGAGCGAGGCGGTGATACGACGGTGGCGAGCAGAGAGTTTGAGGATCGCATGGTCACGCAGGCTCAGCAGCGCATTGACCACGGTCTGGCAGCTTGACGACACGTAGGTTTCCACGGAGGCATGAGCTACAAACCACGTGCGGATAAAGGGGTTGGAGGAATCCTGGACATCGTGCGCGCGATTGATAGCCGCACGCGCAGCCCACCACGCCGACCCGTCCTGGAGGGATGTTCCTTCACCCGCACGGGGACGCG
The DNA here is from genome assembly GCF_041433955.1 of Pauljensenia sp. 20925_1_25. Lineage (NCBI taxonomy): Bacteria > Bacillati > Actinomycetota > Actinomycetes > Actinomycetales > Actinomycetaceae > Pauljensenia > Pauljensenia sp. 20925_1_25. The sequence continues at coordinate 78,163 of NZ_JAPWCL010000003.1, forward strand.
CCGGTGCCTGACGATGGACTCCGGAAGAGAACTCTTCGATACGACCCGCACCAATGCCAAAACGTAACTGAAGCTGAGGAGGCAGCAGAAGCTGAGCACGCAACGTTAAGAGCAAGGCGTCTTCAAGGGAGTAGGCGACAGCCTGAAATTCGTCGCCCACCGTCGGGTAAGGGGCTTCCAGGAGACCAAGCCCCTCAGCAGCCCTCTCAAGAGCAGCTTCAAAGATTCTCTGAGCCTCTGCACGATTGGTCAACGTACGAGAGCCCACGATGTCAGCAATGACAGCGTATCGCAGAGTCACAGTCCCACACTTTTCCTTGTATACTGCTCTCTACAAGTCCCATTACGGAGACGTCTTGTAGACAGCTCGGTTTCACATGACAACTCTAGGGGACCATACTTCAACCACGATGTCAACATTATTGCGACGTAATCGGAGCTTGTCACACCCTATACAAGCACAAACTGACAAATGGTGGGTATTGGTTGACACATTTCATCTTGTATCGCACTAGGTACAAGTCAGTTAATTATTTGTCTGAACAATATTGAATGTTTACCATAAACATTAAAATCCGCATCATTGCAGCTCATCAGGATCAATATCCCATCAATTCGCGCGTCACATAGTCAGCCAACAACCGTCCACGTAGCGTCAAAACCGCACGCCCACCCAGCGCCGCGACACCGTCGATCAGCCCATCCGCGATGAGCGCGGCGACGCGACCACTCGCACACTCGTCGACGACGCTCCCAGACACGGCCTCGTCACCCCGACCAACCCCCGCAAGTCCCTCAAGCGCCACGCCTTCGGACGTACGCAACCCCAGCATGACACGTTCAAGTTCGCGCTCCTGCGCACCCAGGACCTCCCCCGCTGCCGCGGGCGAGCCACCCGCGCGCAGGCGTCCGGCATACGCTCCCGGGTTCTTGACGTTCCACCAGCGCGCACGCCCCACGTGAGAATGGGCACCCGGCCCAAAACCCCACCAGTCCCAGTCACGCCAGTACGCCAGGTTGTGCGCGGAAGCGTGTTCAAAGTGGGTCGACGGGTATCCCGATAATCGGTCAGCCTCGGTCGCGCGCGCGAAGTTGGAGATCTCGTACCAGGCGTATCCGGCCTCGGAAAGAAGCGCGTCCGCCAGCTCGTACTTGGCGGCCTCATCGTCAGGGTCTGGCGTGGGCAGCTCGCCGCGCGCGACCTGCGCGCCCATCTTCGTCCCCTCCTCGACGACGAGGGCGTAGGCGCTAATGTGATCGGATTCGTAGGACAGGGCGGCACGCAAGGACGTTTCCCAGTCCGCAAGGCTCTCACCGGGCGTCCCATAGATGAGATCGACAGACGTCGACAGGCCCGCGTCCTTCGCCCACTGAACAACGAGGGGCACACGCTCGGGCATGTGAGTACGGTCCAAGGTCGCCAGGATCGCCGGCACGGCGGACTGCATGCCAAAGGACACCCGCGTGAAACCGGCGTCAGCCAATGCGTGCAGATCCTCGCGCGTCACGGTGTCTGGGTTAGCTTCGAGCGTCACCTCAGCGCCGGGTGCAATCACGATGCGCTCACGCAGGCCCGCCAGAATGTCGATCAGCTCGGTCGCATCCAGCATCGTCGGTGTACCACCGCCGAAAAACACCGTCTGCGCGCGGCGCGCAGGCAGGCCAGCCTCCTCCATGACACGCACCGCCAGATCCGCCTCAGCCAGGACAGACGGCGCATAGTCGCCTATCTGCGCGCCCGGCCCGAAACCCACCGTGTACGTATTGAAATCACAGTACCCGCAGCGCACGCGACAAAAAGGCACGTGCACGTACAGGGACAACGGGCGACCACAATCAGCCTCGACGAGGCCGGGGTCAAGCGCTCCGTCAGCTGGCCACCGCGTTCCGTCGGGCTGGGCGGGACTCATGAATGTCCGTCAACCACGAGGGCGGCGAACGCCGACGATGTCATGAGCGTGGCGGCCCGCATCGATGCCTCGCGTCTCAAAGTGCGTGACGACGCGACCTTCGAAACGCGGCGCAAATCCGCCACGCTCCGGCTGCGGATCCTCCGGGTCCGGACGCTCGCCCACATGCGGGTTCTCAAATAGTTCGCAGGCCTCAATGACGTCGCGCATCTGCCAGGCATAGTCATCCCAGTCGGTGGCCAGACGCCACACTCCGCCATCGCGCAGGAGACGTCCGATCTCGAGCGCGAAGTTGTCGGAGACCAGGCGACGCTTGCGGTGCCGGGCCTTGCGCCACGGGTCCGGGAAGAAGGTCCAGACCTCGTCGAGGGATGCGTCCCCAAGCATGATCGGGAGCGCCTGGGCGGCATCGGCCTCGATGACGCGGATGTTGTCCACGTCGGCCTCGACAGCCTTAGAGATCAGTTTCGCGATGCCGGGAACCCACACCTCGAGGGCCAGGAAGTTGCGCTCAGGGTGGGCGGCGGCCGCCGCGACGATCTGCTCGCCCGTGCCTGAGCCAATCTCAAGCGTCACGGGAGCGCTGCGTCCAAACAGCTCGGCCAGATCGAGCGTAAAATCCTGCGCGACCGTCGTGTATCCGACGCCGCGACGCGGCTCGACCACGTAGCGGTGCGCATGCGCCTCCCACGTGCGCGCCAGGTTCGACGGCAGCTCGCGAGTACGCCGCGTGAAAGACTTCGTGCGGCTCATGAACACCGTGCCCTCTGGAGCCTCGCCCGGACGTCGGCCCGCGGCCTGCTCACCTCGAGCGCAGGCCTCCACGGCCTCGTTCACCTGATTCGCGCTCACTTCTTACCCGTCGGGACGTCGGAGGTCAGGGCAGCAATGAAGGCCTCCTGCGGCACGTCGACGCGGCCGATGGACTTCATGCGCTTCTTACCTTCCTTCTGCTTCTCGAGCAGCTTGCGCTTACGGCTAATGTCGCCGCCGTAGCACTTGGCCAGCATGTCCTTACGCAGGGCCTTGATGGTCTCGCGGGCGATGACGCGCGCGCCGACCGCGGCCTGGACCGGAATCTCAAACTGCTGGCGGGGAATGAGTTCCTTCAGGCGCTTCGTCATACGCTGGCCGTAGTTGTAGGCACCGTCGCGGTGCACGATCGCGCTGAACGCGTCCACGCGGTCACCGTTAAGCAGGATGTCGACCTTGACGAGGTCAGCACTCTGCTCGCCGCTCTCCTGATAATCCAAGGAGGCGTAACCGCGCGTGCGAGACTTGAGCTGGTCGAAGAAGTCAAAGACGATCTCGGCCAGGGGCAGCTGGTAGTGCAGCTCGACACGATCCTCGCTCAGGTAATCCATCCCCCGCATCGAGCCACGCCGATCCTGGCACAGCTCCATGATCGTGCCCGTGAACTCCGTGGGAGTCAGGATCGTCGCGTTGACGACAGGCTCGCGCACCTCGGCGATCTTGCCCTCGGGGAACTCGCTCGGGTTGTCGACGCGCACTTCGGTGCCGTCTTCGGTGATGACGCGGTAGACGACGTTCGGGGCGGTCGCGATGAGGTCCAGGTTGAACTCGCGCTCAAGTCGCTCTCGGATGATCTCCAGGTGCAGCAACCCCAGGAAGCCGCAGCGGAATCCAAAGCCCAGAGCCGCCGAGGACTCCGGCTCGAAAGTAAGCGCCGCGTCGTTGAGCTGAAGGCGTTCCAGCGCGTCACGCAGATCCGGGAAGTCCGAGCCATCGACCGGGTAGATGCCGGAAAAGACCATCGGGTTCGGGTCGCGGTATCCGGCGAGGGCCTCGGTCGCGCCACGCACCTGGCTGGTAACGGTGTCGCCAACGCGGGACTGACGCACATCCTTCACGCCCGTGATCAGATAGCCCACCTCACCGGCACCAATACCCTCTTCAGGCTTCGGTTCGGGTGAGATGACGCCCAGTTCAAGAAGCTCGTGGGTGGCACCCGTCGACATCATGCGCACGCGCTGACGGGTCGAAAGCACGCCATCGACGACACGCACGTAGGTGACGACCCCACGGTACGTGTCATACACGGAGTCGAAGATCATCGCGCGCGTCGGGGCATCGGGATCACCCTCGGGAGCGGGGATTACCTCGACAATACGGTCGAGAAGTGCTTCGACGCCTTCACCGGTCTTGCCGGACACCTTGAGTACCTCATCCTCATCGCAGCCGATGAGCTGAGCAACCTCGTGCGCATACTTCTCGGGCTGGGCACCCGGCAAGTCGATCTTGTTCAGGACCGGGATAATCGCCAGGTCATTCTCGAGAGCCAGGTACAGGTTCGCGAGCGTCTGAGCCTCGATGCCCTGCGCGGCGTCGATGAGCAAGACCGCGCCCTCGCATGCCGCCAGGGAACGGGACACCTCGTAGGTGAAGTCTACGTGCCCGGGCGTGTCAATCATGTTGAGCGCGTATGGGGTGTCCTTGTACGCCCACGGCATGCGCACGGCCTGACTCTTGATCGTGATGCCACGCTCGCGCTCGATGTCCATGCGATCCAGGTACTGGTCGCGCATCTCGCGAGCCTCAACGACGCCGGTCAGCTGGAGCATGCGGTCCGCGAGCGTCGACTTCCCATGATCGATGTGGGCGATGATGCAGAAGTTACGGATCTGCGCCTGCGGGGTGTGGGACGGGCGGATCTGCGCCTGCTGCGCGGGCGTGGGGATGGGCACGTGTACCTCCGTGAAGTCGTTAACCTCTTTATCGTCCCATTGTCGCAGGCCTTTGTGCCAGTTCAGGGGCGGGAAGTCGCGCACACTCGCCCAGGCTCACACCCACGTCCGCGCGCTACTGGAAGTCCTGCGGGCTGATGCCGGCCTCGGCGAGCAGCTCCACGGCCTCAGTCATGTCGCACTCATCCCAGTCGTCGGGGTGATCAGCCTTGAGCTTGCGGGCAATCGACATCGCGGTGTCGTCGTCTCCGCGCAAGATCGCCAGGGTAAGGAGGATCGTGCGAATGCGCGCCGTGAACTCGTCTCGGTCCCCGAGGTAGCGTCGACAGTCCTCAGCCAGGACAGTCCATAGGCCTTCTCCCGCGACGCGGTCCCCGCCCATCCAGGTGTTGCGCGCAATTTCGTTGCGCAGACGCAGAACTCGCCAGTCGCCTCGGTCGGCGACATGCAGGAGGGCCTGAAGGTTGCGCTCGTACAGACGGATCGCCTCCTCGTACTGACGGTCAGCAGATAGCACTTCGGCGAGGTTGTCGCGCACCGTCAGCACCGTCATGTCCTCCTCGTCGCACAGGGGCTCCATGTCTGTCAGCAGCTCCCGGTAGACGCGCGCGGCACGAGACCACTTACCCGTATTCTTCCAAGGCATGGCCGAGTTATTACGGATCGCGAAGGCGAGCTGGGGATCCAGGGACGGGTTGTTTCTGACATCGGCCACCAGGGCAGAGAACTTGCGGGCCGACATGTCCGCGTCTCCGAGGATGGCGAGCCAGTAGGCCTCTGAGTTGCGCAGCATGAGGATGAGCGGGTGATCGCGCTCCAAGTAGCTGGTTCCCAGGTGGGCCGCGCCTGCTGCGATCACGCGGCACTTCCCGTAGTCGCCGAGGGCCGCGTGCCAGTCAATGCAGAGCTTCGCAGCCTCAAGCCTCAGCTCGATCGATGTTTCCTCGTTATCGTAGGCGTCACGCGCGTACTCGAGCGCCTGGTCGAGTCTGCCGGACGTGGCACTACGAAGAGCCGCACTCAGGGATGCTCGGGCCTCCATGTCGGGGGTGGAAGCACAGGACGAGCTCGGGCATCCAAAGGAATTGAGGGGGACAGACATTCCGTGAATCGTTGCGGTCGACATCGTTGTCACCTGTCTTTCAATGAGGGGGCTATTCCACGAACACATCCAGAGTGACACCCACCTACGCTTACTGTCACGTCCGACAATAAACCCTGTGCATAACTCGCATCCCTCGGATGCTCTGTGGATAACCACTGTTCGACCCCTCTCCCGTATGCTGGTGCCATGAATTCATTCCTCACCGGCATCGTGCGCGCACTCCTCGGCTTCCTCACCAACACGGGTTCGTCGAACACCGAGTCCACGAGTCAGGACGCAGCACCCGCTCATCCGGAGCCGCGCCACAACAACCGCCAGGAGAAGCGTTCAACGTCGCACGCTCCCACACCCACTCCCCGGCCCCAGCAGCCCCAGCCACGCGGGAACGCCCACCGCTATGAGGACCCGGCTACCTCGAACCGCCCCCACACCTCAATCCGCGAGGCCAGCATCGCCGACGCACTGGCCCACGCCTCGTACCAGCCGATCATGGACGGCGACGCCGACCCGGGCGAGGTCGTGTGGACGTGGGTGCCCTACCAGGAGGACGCTTCCGTGGGCAAAGACCGCCCCGCTGTCGTCATCGGCGCACAGGGTGAGGGCGTCTACCTCCTCCAGCTGACAAGCAAGGACCACACGCACGAAGCCGCGCAGGAGGCCGCCGCGGGGCGCTACTGGTTCGACATCGGAACGGGTGCGTGGGATTCGAAGGGACGCCCCTCCGAGGTTCGCCTCGACCGCGCGCTGTGGGTCAAGGCCACCGACGTACGTCGCGAAGGTTCGATTCTTCCCGAGGTGATGTGGCGTCGCATCGTCGACGCTCTCGAGGAGCATTACCGCACGCACGGCGAGTGACACACCACCCGGACAGCAAGCCGACCCCGCCGAAGAATGCGCGACCACTCGCCGGAACACTCACGACCTTGACGTGACCGACCTTACGAGGCCTCGGCCCATCTCGGGGCGCGACGACAAGCAACACTGCTGGTATGCTTGGTCGTTGGACTCCCGGCCTGGTCGGGCAGGGGGTCTGGTTAGGACCGTTTGCGGGTGTCCCCACGCCTAAGTCCCGGTCTTGACACAGCCCTCACCGACCCTGCAAGACATACATCAAGGAGAAATCCGACTGTGGCAAACATTAAGTCCCAGAAGAAGCGCATCCTGACCAACGAGAAGCGCCGCGTTCGCAACCAGTCCGTGAAGTCCGAGCTGAAGACCCTGGTGCGTCACACCCGCGAGGCCGTTGAGGCCGGCGACAAGGAGAAGGCTCTCGCCGCGCTGCGCGTTGCTTCGCGCAAGCTGGACGTCGCCGTCTCCAAGGGCGTCATCCACAAGAACCAGGCCGCGAACCGCAAGTCCAAGCTTGCTCGTCGCGTCGCCTCGATCGCTGACTGATCGCGAACAATAGTTCGACGTGAAGCGGGTCGCCCTTCGGGGCGGCCCGCTTTCGTATACCCACTCCCCCATAACCAGGGCGCGGGTACGCACGACAAAGCCCCAGCCTCGTGAATGTGAACGAGGCCGGGGCCGGGTGCGCGAAGCGACGACCGTTAGTCGAGTTCGAAGGCTCCCGTGTAAAGCTGGTAGTACACACCCTTCTGAGCGATCAGATCGTCGTGGCTGCCGCGCTCGATGATGCGGCCGTGGTCCAGAACCATGATCGCGTCCGAGTTGCGCACCGTCGAGAGGCGGTGGGCGATGACGAAGACCGTGCGCCCCTCCATGAGGTTGTCCATGCCCTGCTGCACGTGGGCTTCGGTACGCGTATCAATTGAGGAGGTCGCCTCATCCAAGATCATCGCGGGTGGGTCGGCCACGGCCGCGCGGGCAATCGACAGGAGCTGAGCCTGTCCCTGAGACAGATTCGATCCGTTACCGGTCAGCATCGTGTCGTAGCCGTCGGGCAGACGGCGAATGAAAGAATCAGCGTTAGCCAGCTTCGCGGCCTCGATGCATTCCTCGTCCGTGGCGTCCAGGCGGCCGTAGCGGATGTTCTCCATGACCGTGCCCGTGAAGAGCTTGACGTCTTGCAGGACGACGCCCAGAGAGCGACGCAGGTCCGACTTGCGGATCTTGTTGATGTTGATGCCGTCGTAGCGGATCTTGCCGTCGGCAATATCGTAGAAGCGGTTGATCAGGTTCGTGATCGTTGTCTTGCCCGCTCCCGTGGCACCCACGAAGGCGATCTTCTGGCCAGGTTTTGCCCACAGGGAGATGTCGTGCAGGACGTCCTTCTTACCGTCGTAGGAGAAGTCCACGCCCTCCATGACGAGTTCGCCGCGCAGGCGCGTGTAGGTGACTGAGCCGTCCGCCTTGTGGGGGTGACGCCACGCCCAGATGCCCGTGCGTTCCTCGGTGGGTTCGACCGAGCCGTCGGGCAGTTCTCGGGCGCGCACGAGGGTCACGTAGCCGTGATCCTCCTCAGGTGCCTGGTCGATGAGCGCGAACACGCGGCCTGCGCCCGCCATGCCGAGGGCGATCATGGGAACCTGCATCGACATCTGGCCGATGGTCTGAGAGAAGTTGCGGACCATACCCAGGAAGGACACGACGATGCCGACCGTAATGACGTTGATGCCGAACAGGTGCACGTTCGGGGTCTGTTCCAGGATCATGACACCGCCGACGATAGCGACCACGACGTACATGATGTTGCCGATGTTGCCCAGGGCAGGCATCAGGACGTTGCCGTAGATGTTCGCCTTCTGCGAGGAGTCGAAGAGTTTCTGGTTGTACTCGACGAACTCGTCCTTGGCGTCCTGCTCGTGGTTGAAGACCTGGACGACCTTCTGGCCGTCCATCATCTCTTCAATGAAGCCTTCTTCGTCCGCCAGTGCAGCCTGCTGGGCCTTCATGAAGCGGCCCGAGAGTCCGCCGAGCTTGCCAGTCAGGAACGCCATGAGGCCGCCCACGACGAGGACGACGAGGAAGAGCCACACGGAGTAGTAGAGCATCGTGCCGATCAGCACGATGATCGTCAGGCCCGACTGGATGAGAGTCGGGATCGACTGGCCGATCAGCTGACGGATCGCATCCGTGTCGTTCGTGTAGGTCGACATGATCGCGCCGTGCGGGTGCGTATCGAAGAAACGCAGGGGCAGACGCTCCATCGAGTCGAACATGTCATCTCGCATGTGCTTGAGCGTCCCCTGCGTCACAATCGCCATGGCGCGGGTGTAGATGTAGTTGCCGATGACGCCTGCGCCGAAAATGATAGCCATCGTGACGACGAGGCGTACCAGTGTTCCTCGCACGGCGTCGAAGCCGCTCGCGAGGCCCGGGGTCACGACGTTGTCAACGATCTGCTGCATGAAGATCGATCCGACGGCCGAGGCCACGGCGGCCAGGATGATGCACACGACCGTCAGGGTGATGCGCACTGGGTAGTGGTGGAACACGTAGCGCATCAGGCGACCGAAGGGACGCTCGATGCCCTCGAGCTTCTCCGAGTCCTCCACGCGGGAGTTAACCGAACGTGCCATGTCAGGCCACCTCGCTTTCGCTCGCGGCGTTCTGGGAGTCGTAGATTTCGCGGTATTCTCCGCCCGCTGCCATCAGTTCCTCGTGGGTGCCGCGCTCCTTGATGCGACCGTCGTCCAGGACGATGATCTGGTCCGCATGCTCGACGGAGGATAGGCGCTGAGCGATGATGATCGTCGTCGTGCCCGGGATCTCGGTCTCGAAAGCGCCTCGGATCAGTGTGTCGGTCCTGGTGTCCACCGCGGAGGTCGAGTCGTCCAGGATGAGAATTTTAGGGTTCTTTAGGAGCGCGCGGGCGATGCACAAGCGCTGCTTCTGGCCGCCTGACACGTTGGTGCCGCCGCGGGAGATCACATAGTCGTAGCCGCCGGGCAGCTGCTGGATGAACTCGTCTGCCTGGGCAAGTTTGCACGCGTGCTCAATCTGTTCGTCGGTGGCCTCGGGGTTACCCCAGCGCATGTTGTCCTTGATGGTGCCGGAGAAGAGGACGTTCTTCTGCAGGACGACGGAGACGGCGTCGCGCAGCGAGGTCAGGTCATAATCGCGCACGTCGCGCCCGCCGACTGTCACGGAGCCTTCGGAGACGTCGTAGAGGCGGCAGATCAGCTGGATGAGCGAGGTCTTGGCTGAGCCGGTGCCGCCCACGATGCCGAGTGTCGAGCCGGATTCGATGCGCAGGTTGATATCGGACAGCGCATTTTCTTCGGCGGTGGCGGAGTACTTGAAGGACACGTTCTCGAAGATGACGGAACCATCCGCAACGTCGGTCGCACCGTTCTCGGGTGAGGTCAACGACGGCTCGTGGTTAAGGACCTCGGCGATACGATGCGCGGACTCAGCCGCCATGGTCGTCATGACGAAGATGAAGGCGAGCATGAGCATCTGCGACAGGATCTGGATGCCGTAGGTGATGAGGGCGGTCAGGCCACCCTTTGTCAGCTCGGTTGCCCCCGAATTGATAATGATCGAAGCACCCACGTAGTCGACGGCCACAATCGCGGCGAAGATGAAGAACATCATGACGGGGCTGTTGAGCGCGATGAGTTTCTCAGCGTTGGTGAAGTCCTTGCGCACGTCGGCCGAAGCTGATCGGAACTTCGTGGTCTCGTGTTCCTCGGTGACGAAGGACTTGACCACGCGGATCGCGGCGACGTTTTCCTGCACGGAGTTGTTCAAGGCGTCGTACTTCTTGAAGATACGGCGGAAAATCGGGAAGGCGATGAGCACGATAGCCGCCAGGATGATGGCAAGCACCGGCACCATTCCCAGAAAGATGAGCGCCATCTGGACGTTGATACGCCACGCCATGACGATGGAGAAGATGATCATGAGCGGCACGCGTACAGCGATACGGATCATCATGCCGAATGCATTTTGCACGTTCGTGACGTCGGTCGTCATGCGTGTGACCAGCGAGGAGGTGGAGAAGCGGTCGATGTCCGCGAACGAGAAATCCTGCACTTTAAAGAACAGATCCTGACGCAGATTCTTCGCCAGTCCCACCGAGGCGGTCGCTGCGAAGCGCGCGGAGAGAATGCCACAGGCCAGCGAGGCGAAGGCCAGTCCGGTAAGGATCAGTCCCAGGCGCATGACGGGACTCAGAGACACGCCGTCGAGCGCATCAACCAGCGAGACCATGGTCAGCGGGATCAGACATTCGAGAATCACCTCCCCGATGATGAACAGCGGGGTCAGGATCGCGGGAGCCTTAAACTCCCGCAGTCGCCCCATCAACGTTCGAATAGTTTTCATGAATCTCCTCAGTTCCGTCGTTCTTCTTCTCGGTGACGAGGCCGTGGCGCTTTCTCAGCGTCCGTGCAGCCTGCAGATAGTGATGATTGCTTTTTCGATGGCACGCTGCGGGTCGCGCGACGCGCCCTTCGTTTCGGCATCGGCGGTGGCGATGGCGCCGAAGGCCCCAGCCAGCGAGGCGTCGGACCAGCCGCGCAGCTCACGCCGGGCACGGTCGACCTGCCAGGGGGCCATTTTGAGGGCGGACGCAGAGCCACCGATAGATACCTTCGCCATGGCGCGGAACTTCATGGCCAGCGCGGCGACGAGCACCTGCGGGGCAATGCCTGTGGCAAAGGCGTGGCGCGTAAGGGTGAGGGCCTTGGCTGAGTTTCCGGCGACAGCCGCGTCGGCGACGTCGTAGCCGGTGGCCTCGACGCGTCCGGCCTGGTAGCGGCGCACGTCCTCGAGGGTAATGCGTCCGCTCACGTCGGAGAGCAGCTGGGCGAGGGCACCGGCCATGGCACGCGGGTCATTACCGAGCGCGTCCACAAGGGCTTGCTGTGCTTCGGTGTCCATCTGTCGGTGCGCGGCTCGCACGTCGGAAGCGATGAGCGCCAGCTTATCGCGATCGTTTTTGAGTGGATCGGCCGGGATCACGGGCCATTTCGCCTTGGCGATCACGTCGATGACCTTCTTGCCGCGAGCATTACCGCCGGGGTGGGCCAGGAACATCCACACGTCGGGGGCGGGGGCCGCCGCGTAGGTGATCAGGTCGTTCGCGAGGGCGTCACTCATCGTTTCCAGGTCGCGGATGATGACCATGCGGGACTCGCCGAACAGGGAGGGCGAGGCGATGACGTCGATCTGTCCTGCCTGGTAGGTGGCGGCGTTGATGTCGGTGCGCTCCAGGTTCGGGTCGGCCTCGTATGCCAGGGCGCGCAGCCGGTCGAGGGCACGGTCGACGAGAAGGCCCTCGGGTCCCTTGATCAACACGATGGGGGCCAGCGTAATGGGGGCGGGTGCCGCCGAGCGTGATCCGCGTGCTGCCACGTCTTCCTGCCTTTCGACGCGATGGTAACTCCCTAAGTCTGCCACCGCGGGCGCTCATCTGCGTCCGCCTTTGCCCTGGGCGGACATGAGTCGTGGCAGGTGTCACCGCCTGTGGCCAAGGTTTGCACAGAGGGGTTCTCCGGGAAACTGACACCGATGAAGGAACGTGCACTCTCGTGGCATCGGTATTCCGCGCAATCGTCACGGGTCCGCGCGAGGATCCCAGGCCTCGTCCGAGAGGGAACTGACCCAGCGCCGCCACACGCACCACAGTGCGAACCCGCATCCCGCGCACGCGTATAGGGAGAGGATGGTCCGCGCTCCCCCGGGCACCTGTGTGCCCGATCCTGGCATCCCCTCGAAGAAGCGTGCGGAGGCTGCGATCCACCCGGTCGCCCAGGAGGCCACTCGCGCGCAGAATTCGGCGACCCCGGGGCTGATGGGCGCGAGGATGGCTCCCGCCAGGCCCGCGAGCGTGGCCACGGGCACCGCAGGCTCGGCGGCGACGTTAGCGGCGATCCCCCACACGGGCACGGATCCCGACAGGGACACGACGAGTGGCGCGGTGGCGAACTCGGCCAGGGCGGGCACGCACACCATTTCGGTCAGCCGACGCAGGACCCGACCGATGCGCGTGTCTCCCCGGATACGTCGTTTCGTGCTCCTGGCGATGGCAGCCGCGGGTCCGACGACAGCCAGGGCCGCCAGCGCGGAGAGCGCGAACCCGTAGGATCGGGAAGCCCACGGGTCGATGAGGAGGGTCCCGATGACGACGGCACCGAGGGCCGCGACGGCCTGCCCTTCGCGTCCGAGGATCAAGCCAAGAGCCGCGACCGACGCGACGCACACGGAGCGCACGACGGAGGCCTCCGGTCCGACGAGCACAACGATGGTCCCCAGCACCACGAGTGTCGCGCCGACGCGCAGGGGCACGCGCGCAGGCAGGATCAGGGTCAGGGCCGCCAGGATGATAACGATGTGGGAGCCGGACACAGCCGTCAGGTGCGTGAGAGAGGTGGCTTTCATGGCGTCGGACAGGTCGGAGGGCACCAGGCGATCGTCACCGATCGCCATGCCGGGAACGAGGCCTCGCGCGTCTCTGGCCAGATGTTCGCACGCACGCGCGAAGGCCCGGTGTGTGTCCCGTCTCCAGACGTCCAGGCCGCCGGGACGCTCTGCGAGAATCGAGGTCCGGGCTCGGATCGAGCCGACGGACGGAGCGGCGGCCGCGAAGGAGGCATCGAGACTACCAGAGATCTCGTAGACGTCGCCGCGCGCCGCGTCCTCCCACCCCGGGGCACTCACCAGGGCGGTAGCATCTGAGGCCAGCCACCGCTCCCCCACTCTCACCGCGAGGATCCTCACGCGCGCTCGACGCTTCGCCGAAAAACCGGACGAGGCCGGGGCCGGGTCACGCTCGAGCCGGACCCGCGCGTGGATCGGCCCGGAGTCCATTCGCGCGGGGTCATCACGGTAGGCGCGTCCCGCAGCGGAGGCGACCGCGAGCGCGCATGCGGTGGCTGCGAGGATGAGGACGGCTGCGAGGCGGAGGGATCTCGGTGGGGTGAGGGCGTGGCGTGGCGGGCGTGTGTGCCTGTGGGACCAGGCGTAGGAGGTGGCGGTGATGGCGGCCGCGAGCGCGCATGCGGCGATGAGGGGGTGGGGTGCGGGGTGGGTGGTGGTCCACCAGGTTGTGGCCCAGGTGGCGGTGGCTGGGGTGAGGAGGCGCAGGTCGATCATGCGTGGGGCGCTTTGGTGCGTGGTGTGGGGTGCGCGCGGAGTGGTGTCGGGTGGTGGGGTCGTGGATGTTGCTGTGTGTGGCCCCTGCGGGGTGGGGGTGCGCGTGTTTCCTCCGGTGTTTGTTGTCTCGTTTTGTCCGTTCATGGGCAGACGCCTGATCGTATTTTTTCGATGAGGGAGGGGCCTATGCCGGGGACGTCGTCGAGGGCGTCGACGGAGGTGATGTGGGGGTGGGTTGCACGGTAGTCGATGATGCGTTCGGCGAGGGCTGGGCCGATGCCGGGCAGGGTTTGTAGGTCGGTGGCGGTGGCGGTGTCGAGGCGGACGCAGGCGGGGTGGGTGGCGTCGCCGTTTGCCGTGGGGGCCGGTGGTGTTTCTCCGATTCGGGAGATGCGTATGTGTTCGCCGTCTGTGAGGGGGCGGGCCAGGTTGATGGTGTCGAGGTCGGCGTCTTCTAGGGCGCCTCCTGCGGCGGTGATGGCGTCGGTGACTCGGGAGGAGGCGGGCAGGGTGAGGACGCCGGGGGTGGCGACGGCTCCGGAGACGTAGACGATGACTTGGCCTGCGGGCCCGGGAGGACCGGGCGAGGCGTGGGAGGCGGGGCGGCTGGGCGCGTTTCCTTCCGGTGCCGTCTCTGGGTCCTGGCGTGTGGTTTCTTCGGCCTGGCGTTCTGCTGATTGCTCGGCGGCTTGTTCACTCGCGTGTGCTTCGTCTGCGGCCCGGGCGTTTCTCCACACGCCGATGCCTGCGAGGGCGACGAGGACGATGAGGAGTGCGGCGACGGTCGTCCCGCCGGGTAGCAGGCGCGCGTAGGTGGGTTCGGGCGGGTCATCGTCGTCGCTGACCGCTGAGTCGTACACGGCTTTCGTCAGGGCTGCCATCCTGCGGTGTGCGATCCATCGTGGAGGGTTCATGTGTCGACGCTAAGTCCAGCGCCTTGCCTGTGTCGCGCCGCCTGCTTTCGCCTGTGGATGGGCGCGACACGAAACAACCCCCTGTGGATATGCGCGACACGAGCAGCCTGCCTGTGGACGGAGCCACACGCGCTCTCCCCTGTTATCGCGCGCATGGGATTGTCATCCCAAGGGATACTGTGTCGGTAACGTCGACAGACAGTGGCGCACCGCGCCCACAGCCGAAAGACCACACCATGAGCGAGAACATCGAAGATCTCAAGGCGCGCCTCGCCGAAGCTGAAGCCGCCGCGAAGGCGGCTGAGGCCGAGGCAGCCCGCGCGAAGGCAGAGGCGCTGCGTCTCCAGCTCGAGGCAGCCGGTGCCGCCGCGGATGCCCCTGCCGCCGCGGGTGCTGAAACAGCTGAGGCCGAGGTGGCCCGCGCGGCGGCCGACGCGTTGCGTTCCCAGGTCGAAGCAGCCGAAACCACCACCGAAGTGTCAGTGCCCGCGAGTGAGGCGGCCCAGGCCTCGTCCGAGGTATCCGACGGCCTCTCCGCGTTCGCCTCAGGGATCAAGGCTGCCTACTCCTGGGACGTCCCTGCGGTCACCATCGGCACCCTGATCGAGGAAGGAGCACGCGTGCCCGGCGTGAGCGCTGCGATGCCGATTCCCATGTTCAACCGTCACCTGCTGGTTGCCGGCGCGACGGGCACGGGCAAAACCCGCACGCTTCAGCTCCTCGCCGAGGGCCTGTCGGCGGCGGGTTCTTCCGTGCTCCTGTGTGACGTCAAGGGTGACCTGACGGGCCTGGCCGAGGCCGGTGCCAGCTCGGAGAAGCTCCTGTCCCGCACCGCGGCTAACGGCCAGGCGTGGGCACCCTCGTCCTTCCCGATTGAGCTGCTGAGCCTGGGCGGGGCGGATTCGCAGTTCCCGGGCGTGCCCGTGCGCGCCGAGGTCTCTGACTTCGGCCCGATCCTGCTGGCTCGCGCTCTGTCCCTGAACACGACGCAGGAGCAGGCCCTGCAGCTGATCTTCGCGTGGGCGGACGGCCAAGGACTCGAACTCGTGGACCTGCCGGACCTGCGCGCTGTCATCTCCTTCCTGACCTCGGACGAGGGCAAGGAGGAGCTGGCGACGATCGGCGGCGTCTCCAAGGCCACCGCCGGTGTCATCCTGCGCGCCCTGACCGCGCTCGAGTCCCAGGGCGGCGGCCAGTTCTTCGGTGCCCCCGGCTTCGACACGGCCGACCTGATGCGCATGGATTCGACCGGACGCGGCATCATCTCCCTGCTGGGCGTGGGCGACATTTCCTCGCGCCCCGCCCTGGTCAGCGCCGTCATCATGTACCTGCTGGCCAACCTGTTCGCGACTCTGCCTGAGGTCGGCGACGCGCCGCGCCCCAAGCTGGTGTTCTTCTTCGACGAGGCCCACCTGCTGTTCGCGGACGCCACCAAGGAGTTCGAGCGTCAGGTCGTCCAAACCGTGCGCCTGATCCGCTCCAAGGGCGTGGGCGTCGTCTTCGTGACCCAGACGCCCAAGGACATCCCCTCCGACGTGCTCGCCCAGCTCGGTTCGCGCGTCCAGCACGGCCTGCGCGCCTCGACGCCCGATGACTTCAAGAAGCTCAAGGCGACCGTGCAGACCTTCCCGAAGACGTCCCTGGAACTTGACGAGGTCCTGACCACCTTGGGCACCGGCGAGGCCGTCGTGACCGTCCTGGACCCGAAGGGTAACCCCACCCCGGTCACGCCCGTCGGCATCTGGGCACCCGCCTCCGTCATGGGTCCCGCCTCCGCCGACACGCTCGCGCGCATCAACCAGTCGAGCGTCATCATGGGCCGCTACCAAGACGCCGTGAACCCGGATTCGGCCGAGGAGAAGCTCGAGCGCCGCGCCGCCGAGGCCCAGGCCGCCCGCGAGGAAGCGGCCGCCCAGGAGGCCGCCGTCAAGGAAGAAGAAAAGGCCCGCAAGGAGGCTGAGAAGGCAGCGGAAAAGGCGGCCAAGGAAGCCGAAAAGGCTGCCGAGAAGGCCGCCAAGGAAGCGGAGAAGGCCGCCGCCAAGGAAGAGGCCGCCCGAGAAAAGGAAATGGAACGCCTGCGCCGGCAGGTTGAAAAGCAGCAGGAGAAGGAGGAAGCCGCCCGCCAGCGAGCCGCCGAGCGTCGCGCCCGCCAGGTCGAAAACGTCCTCGGGTCCGTCCTGCGCACCGCCGGCCGCGAGATCACGCGCTCGATCTTCGGCACGCGCAAGCGCTGACGCGCGATTTTCCACCGTTTTCTCCCCCACGAGGCCGGGGCTGGGTTGCTCGACAACGCAAACCAGCCCCGGCCTCGTCTCACAGTTCGACCATCACGCCAAGAGCAGGCAAAATGCGGGTAGGCTGCGTGGCAAGTGACCAACACTCGCAGGGAGAGTCTCATGCGCATCGGATTTATCGGAACGGGAGCCATGGCCCAGGCCATCGCTCGCGGTGCCGTCGCGTCCGGTGTCGATCCTGCGACGCTGGTCTTCTCTAACCGCACGGCTGCTAAGGCCTGCGACCTGGCCGACGAGCTGGGCGCGACCGCCGCATCGTCGAACACGTCCCTGGCACGCCAGGTTGACATCATCATCCTGGCTGTCAAGCCCAAGGACCAGCGCACGGTTATCAAGGAGATCGACTCCATCGTGGTCGGACGCCCCGACGCGTGCGTCGTGTCCCTGGCCGCCGGGCGCACCCTCGACCAGATCACGCAGGATTTCGGCTCGGGCATCCCCCTCATTCGCGTCATGCCGAACGTGGCGGCCACCGTCGGACAGTCCATGACTGCCCTCACCGCCTGCCGGACCAGCGACGCGCAGGTGGACGCCGTGCGCGACCTCATGAACTCGGTCGGTCGAACCATCCTCATTGACGAGGACTATTTCCCTGTGTTCCAGGCCCTGGCCTCGTGCTCTCCGGCCTGGTATTTCCAGATTATTGATACGTTCGCCCGCGCGGGCCTCAAGTACGGTCTGTCTAAGGACAGCGCCGTCGAGATCGCAGCGCAGGCGATGGCGGGAGCCGCCACGCTGCTCCTCGCTGAGCGCGAGGCGGGCACAATCCCCGCGCAACTCATTGACCGGGTGACGAGCCCCGGCGGCACCACAATCGCAGGATTGCTGGCCGCCGAGGAAGGTGGTTTGTCGAACGCACTGGTAGGTGCTGTCGACGCCTCCATCCACGCCGATTCCCATCTCGGCTGACACCACCACCTGCCGCGACGCGGCTTACTTTCTCCACCTCACGTGGCGCTTTCGCGCACCCTCAACACAGGAACACTCATGTTGCTTTTCAACGCAGTCGTGCTTTCCGTGATCGTCATGCTGGTCCTCAGCGTCGCACGCGTGCACGTCGTTATCTCGCTTTTCGTCGCCTCGCTGGTGGGCGGCCTGGTGGCTGGAATGGGTATTTCCGGCACGATGGTCGCCTTCCAGGACGGCCTGGCCGGCGGAGCCAAGATCGCCCTGTCCTACGCCCTGCTCGGCGCGTTCGCGATGTCGGTGGCCCACTCGGGCCTGCCACGCCTGCTCGCGAACTGGATCATCGCTAAGCTGCGCAACGCTGACGACTCTAACTCCGCGCGCGTGGCTCGCTCCGCGAAATGGGGCATCCTCGGCGGCGTCCTCGTCATGGGCGTCATGAGCCAGAACCTCATCCCGATTCACATCGCATTCATTCCGCTGCTGGTACCCCCGCTCATCGGAGTCATGAACGAGCTGAAGATGGACCGCCGCCTGGTCGCCTGTGCAATCACCTTCGGCATCGTCACCACCTACATGTTCGTGCCAATCGGCTTCGGTCGTATCTTCCTGCACGACATTCTCTACAAGAACATTGAAGACGCGGGCCTGCCCGTCGAAGGCATCGTCAACCCGATGGCTGCCATGGCGATCCCCGCCGCCTCGATGGCCGTGGGCTGCGCTATCGCCCTGCTGGTCTCCTACCGCAAGCCGCGCGAGTACGAGCAGCGCGAGACCGAGTTCAGCTCCCAAGATGACAAGCCAATCGACATGAAGAAGGTCTGGGCGGCCGTCATCGCCCTCGTCGCCTGCTTCGTCATCCAGGCCGTCCTGACCAAGATGGACTCCGAGGCCGACCCGCTCCTCGTGGGCGCTCTCGTGGGCCTGTGCCTCATGCTCGCCATGCGCGTCGTGCCGTGGCAGCAGGCGGACGACGTCTTCTCTGGCGGCATGCGCATGATGAGCCTCATCGGCCTCATCATGATCACCGCTCAGGGCTACGCGGCTGTCCTGAAGGCTTCGGGCCAGATCGAACCCCTCGTCGAGCAGACCTCCGCGATGTTCAACGGTTCCAAGGCGCTGGCCGCCGTCATCATGCTGCTCGTGGGTCTGATCATCACGATGGGCATCGGCTCTTCGTTCTCGACGCTGCCGATTATTTCCGCGATCTACGTGCCCCTGTGCGTGACGTTGGGCTTCTCCGCCACCGCCACGGTCGCAATCATCGGCACGGCGGGCGCGTTGGGCGATGCCGGTTCCCCTGCCTCCGACTCGACGCTGGGTCCGACAGCCGGTCTGAACGTGGATGGTCAGCACGACCACATGCGAGACACGGTCATCCCCGAGTTCATCCACTACAACATTCCGCTGCTCATCGGCGGCTGGATCGCCGCGATGGTTCTCTGATCGTTTCACGTCGTTTCACGAGGCCGGGGCCGGGTTCACTGTTCAGGTGACCTGGCCTCGGCCTCGTTGCGTGCCCAGGCCAGACGTGTCAGCGCGTCACGAGTATGCACGCCCTGGCCCGCGCGGTTTCCTCCCACTGGGCGGATTCCCAGAGTTGTTCCAGCGTGAGTGCCTCCGCCCAGGTTTCCACCCATGTCTCGCCGAGGTGCTCATCGTTCCACGGGTCGTGGACCAGCGCGCAGTCGCCGACGATCCCCCACACGTACACCCAGTGTGGGGTCGGCTCCCCGTTCAGGTTCTCCAAGTCGACCAGCATGATCGCGCGTTTGCCGCTCGCCAACGCCCCGCGCAGGTCCTCGAGGCTGGCGGGTCCGATGCGGTCACGCACCCCGAGGCCGCGTGCTTCGCCCACATGCTGGTCGTGGATCGCCCGACGCACAGCAGGCGACGCAGCATGTGCACGCGTCAGCCCAACGACGGGACCGTCGTGCGTCACGAGGACTTCGACCGCCAGACCGCGCCTGGCCAGGGAGGACGCCAGCCCGTAGGGTCCCACGCCGAGCGAATACGTGGCCTCGCGCCACAGATCCATCTCTTCGACGAGGCCGTGGCTGACCTGGGCGGGAACGGCACCGCGGGCGTGCGCGAGGGCCATGAGGGCGCTCGCAGGTCCGCATGTGAACTCGGTTTTCTGGCGAACATAGGCGGGAATAGGCACGCCCGGGCCGTTCCATCGCAGCCAGGCTCGTACGAGCGCGTGACCGTGATCAGAGTGTTCCTCGATGGACAGCGGAGAGCCGACGAGGCCAGCGGGTGCGAAGCCCCGCGAGCGCAGCGCGGCCTCCCAGCGGGAGTCCGTCTCGCGTGACACGGCCTTGATCAGCGGGGCGTTCGGCGCTGAGTCGATGACCGCCTGGATGAGAGTCTCCCAGCGCGGTGTATGCGTATCGTTCTCGGTTGTCGTTGCTGCCTCGTGCAGGAGGCATGTTGCGCTGATTGTTCGGTGTGCGGACGTGGCCCGGTGGGTTTCGAGTAGCGCGTGGCCCCTGTAGGTCCACAGTGTGGCCGACACCGCGGGGCCCATCATGGCCCCGAGCTGTGCGTCGTGGTCGGGCACGCCGAGGGCGAGTAGTTGGTCGCGCGCGCCGTCCCCGGGTGTGATCGGCGTTGCTTCGATACTGTGGCGAGCGCTCATGCCGACTGCGCCTGACGGCCGGGCACGGCGGCGAGCAGGTCGGCCGTGTATTCCTTCGTGGGATGGCGCAGGATCTCTTCTGTGCGTCCTTGTTCGACGACCACCCCGTCTTTCATGACGACGAGGCGGTCGCACATGGCTCGGGCGACCGCCAGGTCGTGCGTGATGAAGAGCAGGGCGAAGCCTTGCTCGGCTTGCAGGCGCGTGAGTAGCTTGAGGACGGAAGCCTGCACGGAGACGTCGAGGGCAGAGACGGCCTCGTCGGCGATGAGGACGCGCGGGCGCGTGGCGAGAGCGCGCGCGATTGCCACACGCTGGCGTTCCCCGCCCGACAGGCGGGCAGGGCGGCGCTTCGCGTACTCGGCGGGTAGGTCGACGGCGGCGAGCAGGTCGGGAACATCGCTGGCCGGTCGACCGGCGACGGCGGCTGCCTCGGCGAGTGTCTGGCCGATGGTGCGCGCAGGGTTGAGGGCCGAGTAGGGGTTTTGGAAGACGATGCCGACTGCGGGGCCTCGTTCGGCCTGGGCGTTCACGCGCACGGTGCCCGAATCGGCGTGTTCCAGCCCCACGATGATGCGCGCGAGCGTCGTCTTGCCCGAGCCGGATTCTCCGACGATGCCGATAGATTCTCTCTGCGCGACGTTGAGGGAGACGTCCCTGAGGGCGACGCGGGTGTCCTTGCGTGAGCGGAACACCTTGGTCAGGTCTCGCACCTCGACAACCACGTCTGCGCCCACGTGAGGCTCGTGCCCCGCGCGCGGGCTGGGTCCATCGATCCGCGGCTCCGCGTCAGCCAGTCGTTTCGTGTACTCGTGGCGCGACGACACCAGCACCTCGTTGATTGGTCCCTCTTCGACGATCTGGCCGTCTTTCATGACGATGACGTCGTCGCCGAACTGCCGCGCGAGCGCCAGGTCGTGGGTGACCAGCACGAGCGTCATGCCGAGGTCGTCGCGCAGGCGCGTCAGCAGCGTCAGGATGTCGCGCTGCGTCGTGACGTCCAGGGCGGTCGTCGGCTCGTCGGCGATGAGCACCCCCGGCTCGGAGTCGAGGGCGGCCGCGATGGCGACGCGTTGACGCATGCCGCCCGACAGCTCGTGCGGGTAGGAGCGGGCGACGCGCGCGTCGAGGCCAACCTCTGCGAGTAGCGCACGTGAACGCTGGGCGCGCTCGGAGCGCCTGCCCGTGCGGGCAGCCGTCACCTGCTTGGCGCAGCGTATGGTCGGAGCGAGCGAGGTGAAGGGGTCTTGCGGGAGCCAGACGATGCCGCCCCCACGCTGCTTCTTCAAGCGTCCCTGATCGGTCGCCAGATCGTAGTCTTCTCCACCCAACGATACCGTTCCGCTGGCGGATAGCGCGGATGGCGTCAGTGCACACAGCGTGCGCGCGAGCATCGATTTGCCCGCGCCTGATTCGCCCACAATGACGAGGGTGCGCCCGGGGCGCGCGTGCACGCTCACGTCGTCGACGATCACGCGTCCAGCGCGGTCGGTCACGCTCACGTGGGAGGCGACGAGGCCGTGGCTGGGAGAATCGGACAGAGGCTGGCTCATCGCTCACCCTCCTGTCGTTCGGCGACCCAATCGCCTGCGATGTTGATCGCCGTGGCTGTGATGATGATGGCGAGGCCGGAAGCCACCGCGGCGGCTGGGTTCTGGGCGAGGATTGCGCGCCCGTCGGCCAGCTGTCGCCCCCAGTCGGCGTCTTGCGCCCCGACGCCCAGGCCAAGGTAGGACAGGCCGGACAGGGACACGAGCGCGAAGGCGACGTTGACGAAGAGGTTCGCCCACACAATCGGCGTGATATTGGGCAGGACGTGGACGCCGAGAATACGGGGACCGGACAGGCCCAGTACCCGCGTCGCTTCAATGTAGGGCTGCGGCTTCTGCGCGAGTGTCGCCGCGCGAATCATGCGGATGTCCGAGGGCGCGAAAAGCACGATGAGGACGCCGACCGTCACCCAGTAGCTGCCGCCAATCACGCCCGCGACGACGATCGCGAGGAGCGTGACGGGAAGCGAGAGCAGCACCTCGCAGGAGCGAGACACGCATGCATCCCAGGCCCCACCCCACCACGCGGCGCTCATTCCGAAAACCAGACCGGCCGCCATAGACCCCGCCGCGATGACGAGAGGACCGAAGACCGCCGAGCGCGCGCCCGCAACCGTCAGGGCGAGGACGTCGCGCCCCACCTTGTCTGTGCCCAGCAGGTGGCCGGGCGTTCCCGCCGGGGTGACGCCCAGCGCGACGTGTTGGTCCAACGCGCCGGGCACCAACACCGAAGAGAAGAGGACGCACATGGCCACCAAGCCAAGAAACGCCACGGAGAGGACCACGGAACCGGGGACGCGGCGCGCAACCGAGCCCAGACCTCGTCCCAGGGCGCGAGGAGACAACGACACCACCATCACGCTCCCCTCCCCTCGCCCACCGCCTGACGCGGATCGACGGCGAACGCGGCAACGTCAACGATCAGCGTCACGGCAATGATGACGACCGCGACGAGCAGCGCAATCGCCTGCACGACGGGCACATCCTTGTAGGTGATGGAGTCGGCGAGCAGTTGGCCGAGGCCGGGCAGGGAGAACGCCTCCTCGACCAGGACCGTCGAGCCGAACAGCGTCCCGAGGATCAGGCCGCCGGAGGTCAGGATCGGCAGGGCTGCTCCCCGCACGTACATGGCCGTGATCCGGCGGCTCGGCACACCCCGCGAGCGCGCGAAGGTCACGTAGTCTTGGCTCAGTTCTGCGCCGACGGCTGCGCGTGTGATGCGCACGAGCATGGCACCGATGCCGGTGGCCAGGGCGATGGCGGGCAGGGTGAGATGCCAGAGGGTGTCGGCCAGGCCGGTGCCTTCGCCGAAAACGGGGAACCAGCCGAGCATGAGTCCGAAAACATAGAGGAGGACGAGTCCGAGGGCGAAGCCGGGTGCGGACACGCCGACGACGGACCAGCCGACGATAGTGCGGTCGACCCACGTTCCTTTGCGTCGCGCGGCGAGGATTCCCAAGGGGATACCGACGGCGACCGCCAGGAGGAACGCTCCGATGGTGAGCCACGCGGTGAGGGAGACGCGGGAGGCGAGGACATCCGTGACGGGGGTCGCTGATCGCACCGAGTCCCCGAAGTCGCCGGTGAGCGCGCGAGTCAGCCAATGCCAGTAGCGCAGGAGAAGAGGTTCGTCGAGGCCGTAGCGCGCGGTCACGGCCTGGCGGACTTCGGGGGTGAGGCGGCGCGTGCCCACCAGGATCTTCACGGGATCTCCGGGTACCAGGTACAGGAGGGAAAAGACCAGGAAGGACAGGGCAAGCATCACCACCACCGCCCCGGCGAGACGGCGCAGGATGTAACGCAGCATTAACGCGTCAGCTCCAGAGAGGCCGCCCACGGGGTGTTGAAGAAGTAGGGCGTGTACTGCGTTGGGGTGACGCGCGAGGAGAAGGCGGTCGAAGTCTTTCCCCACCAGATCGGCGAGTAGATCGTGTTGTCCTGTGCGATGCGTTCGGCTTCGACGATGTCGGTGACGCGCGCGCTCGGGTCGGTCTGGGTGGCCTGTGAGGCGATGAGGGCCTGGACCTGCGCGTTCTCGTAGCGCGCCGGGTTGTCGGGCCCCAGCAGCCAGCCGGCCACCTCGCCCGGGTCACCCGTCGTGGAGGTGTAGCTCATGAAGGACAGGCCGTAGGTGCCGCTGCCGACCTCGGAGATCCATTCTTCGATGGGCTTGGAGGTAACGGTCAGGTTGACGCCGATCTGCTTGAGGTTGTCGGCAATCGCCAGCGCCGTGGAGCCCAGGTCCG
Source organism: Pauljensenia sp. 20925_1_25 (assembly GCF_041433955.1). Lineage (NCBI taxonomy): Bacteria > Bacillati > Actinomycetota > Actinomycetes > Actinomycetales > Actinomycetaceae > Pauljensenia > Pauljensenia sp. 20925_1_25. Next base: position 102,438 of record NZ_JAPWCL010000003.1, read on the forward strand.
GGATGGAGGACGGGTAGGTGAGTTCGGCGCTGAAACCGCCGGGGACCGTGGACTGGGCGAGTTCGGCGCGCGCCGCGTCGAGGTCGAAGGAGTCAATGGGCAGGCCCGCCTGCGCGTCCGCGGCCGCCTGTTCGCCGATCTCGCTGCCCAGCTGGTCCGGCGGCTCGATACCCGTGGCGACGCTCGCCTGCCCCTTGAGGATCGAGGAGACGATGGTGTCGCGGTCGACGGCGTGGGCGATGGCCTTGCGTACGTGGATGTCGTCGAAGGGAGCGATGTTCTGGTCGAAGGTGAGGCCCACGTAGGAGCGGTCGGATTCGGTCAGGACGTTCACGCCGTCTATGCCCTGGAATTGCGAGACCTGGTCGGTGGGCACCTGAGTAGCGATGTCGATCTGCCCGCTCTTATGTGCGAGCAGGCGCGCGTTCTCATCCGAGAAGAAGTCGAACTCGATGGTCTGGGCGGGGGTGTCTCCGCCCCACCAAGTGCCGCTCTTTGTGAACACAGCCTTGGAGTCTGGCTGGAAGGAGACGGCCTTGTAGGGGCCTGTCCCCATGATGAGGTCGGCCGAGGACCCGTAGGAGGCGGCCGCCTCGTAGAAGGATTTCTCGGTGATCCATAGGCCGCCGTTCGCGGTGACCGTCCACCCGAAGTTAACGGCGGGAGCGGGCAGGGTGATCGTGATCTGGTTGTCACCGCTCCCGGCGGCCTGCACGCCCGCGGGCCAGTAGCTGGCCGACGACGGGGACTTGTCGGGGTCCTTGGCGATGTCGATGGAGAAGAGAACGTCGTCGATAGTGACGGGGTTGCCGTCCTGGAAGAGAGCGTCGGGGCGTATGTCGAAGACCCACGTCTGAGCGTCGTCCGTGTGGTACGAGGAGGCGATCGCGGGGACCAGCTGGCCGTTCTTATCCACGGCGAGCAGCCCTTCGGAGACGACCTGCGCGACGTAGTAGTTGATGATGCCGGTTTCGTGCGCGGTGTCCAGGGTGGACAGGGATCCGGGCAGGCCGACTGCGATGGTTCCCTCGCGGGAAGCCGAGTGGGCCGCTCCTCCCGACGGCGCGCAGGCCGCAAGGGTCGCACACATCATGGCAGCGACGGAGGCGAGGGCAGCTGCTGTTCGTGGGATGCGTGCGATGTGCATCGGTGTCTCCTTGTGTCTAGTAGCGGCGGGAGTGCCGACACCTACCGTATGCACCGGAGAAGTCTTTGGAGAAAGATCCTCGTCAGGCGACCATTTGTAACAGTGGTTGATTACTTGTCATCTATGTGTCAGGTACTGCGTGACGATGTCGTGCAGCACCTCGGCGGTCGCGCGCACGTCCGCGAGCGCAATGTGTTCGTCGTGGGCATGGAGCTGGGCGTAGACGTGCCCCAGGCTGGCCCCGCTGTCGTAGGCACCGAAGCCGTATCCGATGCCGCCGTGCCTGCGGGCCACGCGCAGGTCGGTCCCACCGGGCATGAGGACGGGGACGACGCGCGCACCCGGGTATCGACGCCTCAGCACTGCCTTGATCGCCCGGTACAGGTCGGTGTCGGTCGACGAGGCCGTGGCGGGTTCACTGAGGAGGCGCTCGATATGCACGTGGTCCGCGAGGTCGCCGAGGGCCGCCACGATAGCGGCGTCCACGTCGTCATCGTCGACGCCTGGCAGTGTACGGATATCCAGCTCGAGGGTGGCGTGGGAGGGCATGACGTTGATGGGTCCGCCCGAGTGGGCGACCGTCTGGGCAACAGTCACGTGGGAAACGGCGTGCGCGAAGGCCGCCAGGTCCCCGAACTCGGCGTAGTCGCCCTCGTAGGTGCCGTTGATGAGACTTGTTTCGGTCGCTTCCTCGAACTCGAAGGCGCGCACAAACCCAGCCCAGACCTCGTCCGTGGCGGTGGGCCAGCGGGCGGCGGACAGCGCCGCGCTCACCTGGGCGAGCCGCTCAACGGCGCTCGTGCGGCCCAGCGGCACCGAGCCGTGGCCCGCGTCGCCGCGGATGTGCAGGCGGCGCTGGGCGGCACCCTTTTCGCCGAGGACCACGACGACGCTGTCGCCTCCCCTACGCCCGCGAATGTGGGCACCGCCCATCTCGGAGAGGGCCGCGTCCCACGGGAAGGCGTCCGGCCGGTTTTCACCGATCCACGGGACGCCCAGTCCTCCTCGCGCTTCCTCGTCGGCGGCAGCCACGAACGCCAGGGAACGGGCTGGAGGCTCACCTTTCTGAGCGCGGCGCGCGACCTCGCGGGTCACGACGGCCATCGCGGCGGTCAGGTGGAGCATGTCGACCGTGCCGCGCCCCCACATGACGCCGTCCTCAATCTGCGCGCCGAAAGGATCGCGCGTCCACTTGGCCTCGTCGACGGGCACGACGTCCGTGTGCCCCACGAGGGTGAGCGGCGTGCCATCACTGCTGGGTTCCGATCCTTCGACCGTCACCACGAGGGTCGTGCGCCCCGGATGCGGGGTGATCCGCTCGATAGACACGGGCAGGCCCGCGAAGAACTCCTCCAGCAGATCGGCGGCGCGCTCCTCCCCGCCCGAATCGGCGGTCAGGTCATTGACGCAGCCCAGGCGCACCAGGCGCGCCAACAGGTCCACGGTCTGCTCGCCCAGCGATTGCGTGCTCACGGTGATCCCCTTTCCCGAGGAGGCCTCGTCCCGGCTCCCCTGTGTGACACCCACGGTATCCCCGCGCGCTCGCGCTCTCCCGGGGAGGACGCACAGGGGACTTTTGTAACGGAGCGTGTGAGCAACCCGCGCCCGACGCGTCGGCGCTGCGTTGGACCCGCGCACCTGCACAAAAGTACCCTAGTGGGGCAAACAGTCCACGACTCGGATGGAGACAACTCAATTATGGCCATGAACACCCGTGCGCAGGCACCCCGCGTGCCCGACCGCGCCGCCCCCGAAGGCCTCGAAGCGAAGTGGGGTGAGGCCTGGGAGGACCAGGGCACCTACGCTTTTGACCGCACTGCGACGCGCGAGCAGGTGTACTCGATCGACACTCCCCCGCCGACGGTGTCCGGCTCCCTGCACATCGGCCATGTTTTCTCCTACACGCACACCGACGTCGTGGCCCGCTACCAGCGCATGATGGGCAAGTCCGTGTTCTACCCGATGGGGTGGGACGACAACGGCCTGCCCACCGAGCGCCGCGTGCAGAACTACTTCGGCGTGCGCGTGGACGCCACCCTGCCCTACGACCCCGATTTTGAGCCCCCGCACGTGGGCGGCGACGGCAAGTCGATCAAGGCTCGCGACCAAAAGCCGATTTCGCGTAAGAACTTCGTGGAGCTGTGCGAGCGCCTCACCGTCGAAGACGAGGCTCAGTTCGAGGCGCTGTGGCGCTACCTGGGCCTGAGCGTGGACTGGAAGCAGAACTACCAGACGATCGGCGCGCGCGCCCGTAAGGTCGCCCAGGCTGCGTTCCTGCGCAACCTGGCGCGCGGCGAGGCCTACCAGGCCGAGGCACCGGGCCTGTGGGACGTCACCTTCCAGACGGCGGTCGCCCAGGCTGAGCTGGAGAGCCGCGAGTACCCGGGCTTCTACCACCGCCTGGCCTTCCACATCACCGACGCCGAGGCCGCCGCGAAGGCTGCCGCCGCCGGCGCGCCCGTCGAGGACGGCGTGGACGTGTGCATCGAGACGACGCGTCCCGAGCTGCTGGCCGCCTGCGTGGCCCTGATCGCCCACCCGGACGACGAGCGCTACAAGCCGCTGTTCGGCACGACGGTCGCCTCCCCCGTGTACGGCGTCGAGGTGCCGATCCTGCCCCACCCCGAGGCCGAGATGGACAAGGGTGCGGGCATCGCCATGTGTTGTGCCTTCGGCGACACGACCGACATCGACTGGTGGCGTGACCTGGAGCTGCCGCTGCGCGCGATCCTGCGCAAGGACGGCCGCATCATCACCGAGACCCCCGAGTGGATCACGACCGATGCGGGCCGCGCGGCTTTCGAGGAGATCACCGGTAAGACGACGTTCTCCGCGCGCGAGGCCGTGGTGGCCGCCCTGCGCGAGTCGGGCGAGCTGAAGGGCGAGCCGACCAAGACGATGCGTCAGACCAACTTCTTCGAGAAGGGCGACAAGCCCCTCGAGATCGTCACCTCGCGCCAGTGGTACATCCGTAACGGTGGCCGCGCGTGGACGAACCCGGCCTCGGGCAAGGACCTGAACGAGGAACTGATCGGTCGCGGCCGCGAGCTGGAGTTCCACCCCGACTTCATGCGCGTGCGCTACGAGAACTGGGTGAAGGGCCTGAAGGGCGACTGGCTGGTCTCCCGTCAGCGCTTCTTCGGCGTGCCGTTCCCGCTGTGGTACCGCGTGGACGCGGACGGCCAGGTCAACTACGACGACATCATCACCCCCTCTGAGGCCGCTCTGCCGGTCGATCCGTCGACGGACGTGCCGGAGGGTTACACGGAGGATCAGCGCGGCGTGGCCGGCGGCTTCGTGGGCGAGCTGGACATCATGGACACGTGGGCGACGTCGTCGCTGTCCCCGCAGCTGGCCTGTGGCTGGCTGGATGACGAGGACCTGTTCGCTCGCACGTACCCTATGGATCTGCGCCCGCAGGGCCAGGACATCATTCGTACGTGGCTGTTCTCGACCGTGGTGCGCGCGGACCTGGAGTTCGGCGCGCTGCCGTGGAAGCACGCGGGCCTGTCGGGCTGGATCCTGGATTCGGACCACAAGAAGATGTCCAAGTCCAAGGGCAACGTCGTGACCCCCATGGGCATCCTGGAGAAGTACGGGTCGGATGCCGTGCGTTACTGGGCGGCGTCGGCTCGCCTGGGCCTGGATGCGGCGTTCGACGAGCAGCAGATGAAGATTGGTCGCCGCCTGGCGATCAAGGTGCTGAACGCGTCGAAGTTTGCGCTCACGATGGGCGGCGAGGGCGCGGCGATCGATCTGGATCCGGCGCTGGTGACGGTGCCGCTGGATCGTTCGGTGCTGGCGGCACTGGCCTCCGTCATCGACGAGGCCTCGGCTGCTCTGGCGTCCTACGAGCACTCTCGCGCGCTGGAGGTCACGGAGTCGTTCTTCTGGACGTTCTGCGACGACTACCTGGAGCTGGTCAAGGAGCGCGCCTACAACCGTGATGGCGCGTGGGACGAGGCTTCGGCCGCGTCTGCCCGTGCGGCTCTGGCGATCGTTATTGATAACGTTGTGCGTCTGCTGGCCCCCTACCTGCCGTACGTGACGGAAGAGGTGTGGAGCTGGTACCGCGAGGGCAGCGTGCACGTCGCGCCGTGGCCGGTCGCGTCCGACCTGGCTGGCGTCGAGGGCGATCCCTCGGTGCTCGAGGCCGCGTCCTCTGCGCTGATCGCGCTGCGTCGCGTGAAGTCTGAGGCGAAGGTGTCGCCGCGTACGCCGTTCCTGGCGGTGACGGTGCGCGCCCCGCAGGCTCAGGTGGAGGCTCTGGAGTCCGTGAAGGGCGACCTGGAGGCCGCGTCGAAGGCCGTGGGCGCCCTGACCGTGGCTGCCTCCAACGACGCTGAGGCCACCGAGGCTGTTGTCGAGTCCTTCGAGCTGGGCGAGGCTCCGGCCAAGCGCAAGAAGGCCTGACGCTTAAGCTGGCTGTGGGGGCCGCCCGTGGAACACCACGGGCGGCCCCCAAGCAACACGGCCAAAACACCGCGGAGACAATTAATTTGAGTCGTCCCCGAGAGAATCAGCATCGACGTTATCATCAAGCGCTTTGATAACACTCTCGCAATCGAAATCTGGAACGCCGACGCGACCGAAATATTGACTATGTTGAACAACGAGCGCCTCCGCGAAAGGACTTGCAAGTGAAGCAATACGAACAAACTTTTTGGATTGGTCAAAATCTTCCGGCGCGACCTGATTCTGAATAAAGTCATCACGATCAGAAGGGGCGATATCCCTGTAATCAACGAGCGAGCTCCATTGAACGACGCGTGTATCTGCAAGATCCACAACCAAGTGCGGAATCAGGCGAAAACTTGGGAAATAGCGGTAACGTCCCTCCGTTCGAGTCAAAAACTTCGCGAGCGTTTTCCTTTTAGCGTTTGTTTTCGAGCTACACCAACTCAAATACTCTCCGAATTCATCGAGCGGCTTGGCAGAAGCACAAAGCAAGAGATCGACTTTGGGCTGCAATTCAGAGCGGGATGAGTCTTTAGAAGCTCTAAGAACCAGGTCACATGCAGGGTTAAGCACAACCCACCAGTGCCGTGTTTCATATTCATACAAAATATCGCCTGGGCCTAAATTTGCCGAAACTGAAGGAAAAATATAACGATGGCCCGGATGTTTTGAATACAAAACATCCATTCGCTTTGAGTCAATGAATCGAGAAAGCCTACTAAGAAGAAGTGCTGCAACGAAACTAACCCCGGAATCGCCATCGTATCCGCAACGATACTCCGACCAATTCGGAACAATTTCATCCCACATATGTTTAGCAATTTCAATTCGCAGACTATCCTCCAAGCTACGAAGATCCTCCACAATACGACTCGTCAGAATCTCATCAATCTTCGAAGGAACGTCTGAGCTATCGGATTTCTCTACAACTGCAACAAATGGTTCATTCTCGAGATCTTCGACTTTATGAGTATAACCGGTCCAAAATACGACGGGAACAAAGCGAGCGCAAGTTATCTGACGATAAACAGCAATACCAGTTTCAAGTTCACTACCGCCGATATCCACACCATCTTGATGGACATCAAGAACCACGATGTCACATTCCCCACGACCAACCCGAGCGGAACCTTCAAAAAAGTCATTAACGCCCTCAACAATAACATTAAAGCCATGGGAATAACGATAACTCGAAATTCTTCTGCTAATATTATTCAACTGCTCATCTTCATCTTCAATAATAAGCACGCGCACATCGCTATTCACTGGACACGCCTCCTAAACGTAGCCTCAAACAACGCACCTTGTCCTTCAGGGTTGTCAAGCAGCGTAAGCTCACCACCGTAAATGTCCTCGACAATATTTCCGACGATGGACAGGCCAAGCCCAACACCATCAGGCTTCTCTGAGTAGTAAGGTTCAAAAATTCGATCCTGACAACCACGTTCTACACCGGGGCCAGTATCTTTGACACAAACAGTAAGTGTTTCATCCTGATTAATACGACCAGAAATTGTAACCACTTTGGGCTCATCATCCGATTGCCTCGCAGTCCAATAAATTGCATTGTCCACAAGATTCAGAAGGACAAGCTGCAAATCAGCCTCGTCTATACTAACGTCGATATCAACATTCTCCCTTTCGAGAGCGACTTTCTTGGATCTGGCTTCGGAGTCAAACAAATCACAAACCCTTTCAAAGATGGCATCTAATCTCATGCGCTTTGGTCGGCCACGCTTACGACCGCCAAAAGGCTCAATTTGCTTAAACAATGCCCGGAGGACCTCGGATGCGACACCTATCTTATCAAAATAACGAAGCGAGATATCAGATAACTGATAACAATCAGAATTATCTACCGCGCCAATATCCTCTCTTCCAAATTCAACAGCATCGACGATACGTGCTAAAGCATTTCTCCCATCGTGAAGTATTCGATCAACCAACCCACCGAGCACCGCAAGCCTGGAGTATCGCTTGAGAATAGTCTTCACTTCCCGCGCAGATGCTTCGACTTGCCGACTTTTATTGTCAACGAAAGTTAAGAGCTTCTGATCCTGCGAATAACTAGCACGTACAACTTCCTTGAGATCCGTCATGTCGAAGTTAGCAAAGATGCCGCCTTCTTTGAATTCCGCTGAGGATTGACGATCCCTGCGGCGCGCGTCGTACCTATTCTTTTCAAGACGGCCCAAAGCGGCTAACACAAGTTTGATTAGATCAGCATAAGCGGGACTCGCTAAAAACCCTTCTCTATTCGACTGATCCTGAAGATCGGGGTTACCATCAGCCGTCACGAAGACACTACCTATAATCTGATTATTCGATACACGCATCGTTGGATTTTGCACACGGCGAAGATCAAGACCGAGCCAATCATTTCCATGTTCACCGAACGGAAATACTCGAAAGCCATCGCGATAGATACTCACTCCAGCGACGTCGTCCAGCGTTTCTCGGAATACCTTCAGCTGGCTAGAAGAAGCCTTTGTACCGTTGATTAGAGCCAACGAATCTTGAAGAGCCTGACGATCTCTGTCCCAAACACTGAGTTCAAAAGAAAACGCCCCACATCGAGGTTGCGAGTCATAATGCCACATTACACAATCGGATTCGACACTACTGTATGGAGGGTTGAGCTGCTCGTAAATAACAGAACCGGTACCATCCGCTTCAACACACCCAGAAACTTTGTAGTGCGGAAGCGCAAGATCTTCTGGAGCGGAGATTTCTCCTGCATATTCCGCAAATTCCCGAGCTTTTTCATCAAACGTTAAGTAGATACGAAACTCCGCGGCCGGCGGCACAGTTTTACCATGCCTATCAAATGGCAACTGCGCCGGCTTTGGCCGAATTAGTCGCGTCAAAGCAGTTCGAAGTTCGAGAATAGATTCCCGATCCCACGTCTTTGTGAGACCACTCATGCAAATGGATGTTCCTCGACCACGATTCCATCCATCCTGGAAACAAAACTCAAATATTTTCGCAGCTGGACCTCGCTCTGAATAAGCTATTGGAGTTCCACTATTCCAACCGATTTGAACTTCATCGAGATACATTTCATCGTTATCAAACTCAGACCAATCAATATCCAAGGTAAGTTCTATATCTGATAACGCTGTTCTTGTAACAAGTTCAAGACGCTGACCTAGACGCGACGCAGCAAGACGTCCAATTCCTTTTTCTCCAAGAACGCGCCTACCCTTTACACTTCGCGTTCTTTGTTTTTTAATATTCGTACCTATATCGAGCCAGGCAGATTCTAGCGTGGCCTCATCCATAGCATGTCCGTCGTCCCAAACCGTAATGGCACCTTGCCCAACGACTAGTGGGCCTTTGAATTCAACACATACAACACTCGCATCGGCGTCATACGCATTCTTTACAAGTTCAACCAATGCTACTTTGTCACTACTAATCAGTTCGGCGCCCAGTGTACGCAATATCCGTGCTTTAGGGCGCAGGCTGCCTTGCTTCATTTGCGAGCGTCACCCCATCTCTCCGATTCTCTTGTTTTCGATGTACACATCATAGCTTCATCAATAATCATCCGCGCTTGCTCCCCGCTCATGACACGAATAGCCCCCATACGCAAACTTGTGAGGTGATCATTTGCCACCAATTGTGAAAGTGCCACCTTAATGTCCGTTAACAATCCCGTTTGATGATCGGGTAAACCTTTCAGGATAGATACATTTCGACGCACATACTGATTCAAGATAAGCACATCTTCACCCATTAGCAGTCTGTAAACGCGTATCTGAGCATCACTGAGTAGTGAGAGCACTTGTTCACGGTCAAGAAAATAATTATCATCACGAAACACATCCAACGCTTTTTGCAAACGAGCGCTTCGCGCCGCGGTCAAGAACGACAGAGAATCTAGTGTTTGATTAAGATTTACCAAATTATCGACACCTTTTAATGGCATCATTAGCTGTACTGCACAATCGTCGTCCATTCGATGAACATCGAGAAGCGCAGCGATGAAAGCCGCGGCTCGTGTCATTTTCGGTCCACAATATAACCACCATCTATTTGAGCGATCACTGATAGCCCACCGAGCGAGTGCTGTTCGAAGCATGTCATTCGACAGAACTACTGATGGACAACCGGACGACGAGTTCAATGGATTCAGACAGGTTGCAACAGTACGCGCTAGTAAAGGCGGAACCGCGTTGCCAATCTGACGGAATGCATCACTTCTTGTACCTGAGAACCGAAAGCGATCAGGAAACGTTTGAATCCTCGCCGCTTCTCTCACAGTCAATGTTCTATTTTCCTCTGGATGAATATACCAGTAGCCATCTTTAGCAATGTGTGCAGTAATTGTTCTACTTAGATCATCCCATGCAAGCCGTTTATATTTATCAACAAATGTATCTGAACGGTAGCGCCTCAGGTGCTGCGGTAGGTCTGAATACAGAGTTTTCGATGTCATGAGAGAAAAAGCCTCACGATCGTCAGCTCTCACTGGCCTAGTCATATGATCATAAATGAATTGACAGGGTCGCTCTTCGCTAAGCATTTTAGCAAACTCGCTTTGAGTATCAGGCCGATAAGGCATTCGACGTGCACCCGTTCCTTCACCAAGCCTTGGAAGATCGCCAATCGCTTCATATACCGTTACTATACGGCGTACAGGTTTTGGCCAGTTCAGCGCAACACCATCTCTGCGCGCTTGCAGAATAAAACGTTTCCGATGCTGCGGTACTCCATAGCGCCATGCGTCCAAAAGTCGATAGTCAACCGAATAGCCACTCTGTTCTAGCATTTGGGCAATTTGGCGAATTACAGCGAGATCATCCACGATTGCCATGTCTGGCACATTTTCCATAAGGACAGCTCTCGGGCGCACTGCAAGAACCACACGCACAAAAGAACGCCATAGCTCTTTTCTCTGGTCATTTCGATCTCGAATACCCTGATCCACAAGGCTACGTATTTTGGCCCTTCCAGCACGGCTGAAAGGCTGGCATGGCGGTCCTCCCGCAACCAGGTCAATATCAATATTTTGAACCATTTTAATGAGGGCTGTAACCTCATCTGGATTTGACATGTCAACGTTCAACGCTAAGCCACGAAAGTTCGCGCGGTGCGTATTGACCGCCATTTGATTATTATCTACAGCGACGACTACAGTCCACCCCGCAGCTTCAAGGCCTACACCAAGCCCTCCTGCACCTGCAAACAAATCAACTGCAAGAAGTTTGCCTGCTTTCTTTTCGGCTTTGCACCACTCAATTAAGTCTTCCGAGGATGGCGCTTGTGGATGCCTGCCAAGTTCAAGCGAATCGGAGCGCTCGAGCTTTACTCCGTAAGTTGCCAAACTAGACGTTTCCTTTCGCCACTACATCCCGCCCTTGAGGCACGATCCTGCTCCGAACACCAGCATCATGTCAACAGTAATCCTACCCCTGGGAACGCATATAGGGCTCGACCTCGTACGTTCCGCGTGTTGCTGCGTTGCCTGCCACTTCTCAGGTGCATGCCTCTCAATCTTCCCAATTTGGTAAGGCGGCTCTTCCGAGTTGAGTGTGGGTGACCGGGTGTTGGTCGGGGGTTGCGGGTAGAGGTCGAGGTCCTTGATGATGAGCGGACTTCTACCCCCGCTGTCGTCAAGGACCTCGACAATGTCTCACCCTACCTGCTGCTGCTGCTGCTCTGCCTCGCTTGATCGTTGTGATCGGTGTGATCTGCTCGTCGGTTTGGAGGGCTTCCATCTGATGAGCGTGGCTCGCACCCCAGATGCTCTGGTACTTGATGTTGAGTCGTGCAACCAGCTGGTTGGCTGCCCGGGTTGTGGGGTGATCGCTCAAGGCCACGGGCGTGTGGTGGTGGAGGTGATCGACGCGCCCTGGGCCGGGGTCCCGGCGCGGATCCGGTGGTTTAAGCGACGGTGGATATGCCGCGAAACCACCTGCCAGACGGTGACATTCCTGGAGCACAGTGAGAAGGTGTGCGCACCCCGGGCGCGTTTGGGTGTGCGGGCGATCCGCTGGGCGATCCGACAGTTGCGCTTCGAAGGAGCCACCACCTGTGGCTTGGCCCGACAACTGGCAACCACGTGGAATACCGTGTGGTCCCACATCAAGCCGTGCCTGCAAGCCGCATCTGATGACCCCGCCCGTTTCGCAGGCGTGCGGGTGCTGGGGGTTGATGAGCATGTGTGGCATCACCAGGACCGACGCCGACGAGGGCCCCGTGAGTTCACCGGCATCGTGGACCTGACACGCGGGGAGGATCATCCCACGGCAAGGTTGTTGGACCTGGTCCCAGGCAGGTCTGGCACCGTGTACAAGAACTGGTTGGCCGAGCGCGGAGAAGACTTCCGTGCAGGGGTGCAAATCGCGACGCTGGATCCCTTCCAGGGACAGCAAGAACGCCATTGATGACCAGCTTCAAGACGCCACCAGCGCCTGAGGTGCCTTTCACATCGTCAAGCTCGCCGGTGACGCCCTTGATGAAGTACGCCGTCGCGTCCAGCAAGACACCCTGGGTCACCGCGGACGCACAGGCGATCCCCTCTACCAAATCCGGCTTCTTTTGCACGCCTCGCGCCACAAGCTCACCCCACGTCAACAAGAACGCCTCCGTGAGGCCTTCACGGCAGATGAGGCGCATATCAGTGTCGAAGTCGCTTACCTTCACCGGGCAAGTGCGCGAGGTCTTCCATCAAGCCACACCCGCCCAAGGCCGACGCCTGGCCGCACACCTCATCGAGCGCCTACCAACATGTCCCATCCCCGAAATCACCCGCCTGGGCCGGACCCTACGCAAATGAAAGGACGCACTCGACGCCTACTTCGACACCGCCGGAGCCAGCAACGCACCGCACCGAAGCCATCAACGGAATCATCGAATTGGGCAGACGCACCGCCAGAGGCTACCGCAACCCCACCAACTACCAACTCCGAATGCTCCTCATCACCGCAGGCTTAGACGCCTCTACCCACACCCAACTATAAAGAGCCGGTAAGGCTCACTGGACATGTTTCTATTGAGCGTTCTCACCACTGACAACCGTGAGAGGATGGTAGAGGTGCTGGACTGCGTCGCTCAGCACTACCCGGAGCTGGAGCTGTGGATCGCCTGGAACCAGCCAATGTTCACCCACCACGGGACGTACATCATCGGGTTCTCGGCCGCCTCTAAGCACATGGCGATGGCCCCCGAGCGCGCCACCATGATCCGTTTCGAGCAAGTCATGCGCGAGTACGGCACGGACTTCGGCACAATGCTCGCCCGCCAACCCTGGACCAAGCCCTTCGACTACGAACTCCTCGACGCATTCGTTCAGGACCAGCTCACAGAGAAGCAGGGCACCACGTCGTTCTAGCGCCCACAATCATGAAGATTCAACCACGAAACAACACACGAGCTCCTAACAACTTGTACAATTAGTACATGTCAACCGCTACACTCTCCGAGTTTCGACAGAACCAGGCCCGCTACATCGCTGCCGCCCAGGTTGAGCCCGTCGAGCTGCGCTCGCGCGGCGCGCAGACCCGCGCGGTCCTGGTCTCTCCCGCCTTCTATGAGGAGGCAATGGAGGCCCTTGAGGAACGTCGCGACCGACAGACACGAGACGAACTGGACCACTGGCTGCGAGAGGACCTCGCTCAGGCTGTTCGTGATTACGAGGAGAACCCGGATGATGTCTACACGCTCGACGACATCCGCGCTGACCTGGGGCTGAAATGACCGGGCAACGCTTTCGCCTAGTCGTGACCAGCCAAGCCCGACAACAGTTCAGACACCTCCGGCAATCTATGGCATCAGTCAGCGGTTCTGAAGTTACGGCCCGCAACTACGTGCGGGCGCTGACGGATTACATTGAGCAGCTTCCCGACTTCCCACTACGCGGCCAAGCCTTCTCACTGCATCACCCGGGAATGCGCATCATCGGATTCCGTAAGACCCTCCTCATCGGCTTCCTCGTGACCGACGACAGCGTCGTCATCCTCTCGCTTCTCTGCACACGCCAGTCCCGGCTCACGCTAGAAGAAGCACTGACGCAAGCCCTCGAATCCTACCAGCGTCGTAGCTGACAGCCAGGCATCCGAGAGAACGCCACACACAGAGCGGACAACCTAGCCCGCGAGCGCACGTTGTGCTTCCGCCGCCTCAGTATCGAGCTTCCAGGTTCCGCCGACAAACTCCCGTACGACCAGCCCTCCAGCTCTGATCGCGGCATTTCTCCCCCACCCTACGGACGCGTAGGATAGGGCCAGTATCATTGCGCCGCTCAGGCCTCGCCCGGTGGCGCTCACTCAAGCCTCCAGGGAGCACGCATGACCACGAAGGAAACCCCGGCCTCGTCCAACGATGATGAATCGACGCGGGCGCAGACGACCACCGAAGCCCTTGAGTGGCACGCGCCCGTCATGGTGCGCATCGACGAGCACACGACGATCCCCCACCTGCTCAAGGAGCGCGTGCAGCGCGGCGCGACCCGCCCGCTGATTCTGCGCAAGGTCGGCATCGGCGACACGTGGCGCTCCATCACGGCGCGCGAGTTCTACGATGAGGTCCACGCCGTCGCCGCCGGCCTCATCGCGCAAGGCCTCGGGCCGGGCGACCGGGTCGCAATCATGAGCCGCACCCGCTACGAGTGGACGCTCCTCGACTTCGCCTGCTGGGCGGCCGCCCTGGTGCCCGTCCCCATCTACGAGACCAGCTCCATCGACCAGGTCGCCCACGTCCTGGTCGACGCGGACGTCACCCTGATCGTCACCGAGACCGTGTCCATGGCGGAAATCGTTCGCGCGGCCGCCGAAAGAGAACACCGGGACAACACGCACGTCCTCTCCCTGGACTCCGAGGCCATCGAGACTCTCATCGCCGACGGTGCAGCCACCCCGCGTGATCGCGTCCTCGCCCGCTCGGAGGCCCTCACCAAGGACGACATCGCAACCATCGTCTACACGTCGGGCACGACGGGCACTCCCAAGGGCACGGTGCTCTCCCACGAGAACTTCACGAACCTGTGCGTCAACGCCCACGTGTGGATGCCGGAGATCGCGGCGGGCAAGGACTCGCGCCTGCTGCTTTTCCTGCCTCTCGCCCATGTGTTCGCGCGTTTCCTGCAGGTCTTCCAGATCAGCGGCAACGGCGTGCTCGGCCACGCGCCCAACATCAAGAACCTGCTGCCCGACCTCGCGTCCTTCCGCCCCAGCTACCTCCTCGTGGTGCCGCGCGTCCTGGAGAAGATCTACAACTCGGCGGACACGAAGGCGCGCGGCCTGAAGCAGAAGATCTTCCGGTGGGCCGCGAAGGTCGCGATTGCTTACTCCCAGGCCCTCGATACGGAAGAGGGCCCCTCGGTGTCCCTCGAGGCCCAGCACATGCTGGCCGACAGGCTCGTCTACCAGCAGATCATCCGCCTGGTGGGTGGCAACGCGGACTACATCGTATCGGGCGGCGCGCCCCTGGCCACCTGGCTCGCCCATTTCTACCGCGGCGTCGGCATCCCTGTCCTGGAGGGCTACGGCCTGACCGAGACGGTCGGTCCGGTCTCCGTCAACACGCCCCGCCTGTCCAAGATCGGCACCGTGGGCCCAGCCCTGCCGCCCATGTCCTTCAAGATCAGCGACGAGGGCGAGATCCTTCTGAAGGGCCCCAGCGTCTTCCAGCGCTACCACAACGATCCCGAGGCCACGGCCGCCTGCTTCACCGAAGACGGCTGGTTCCGCACGGGCGACCTGGGGAGCCTGGACCGCGACGGCTACGTGTCCATCACGGGCCGCGCGAAGGAGATCATCGTGACGGCGGGCGGCAAGAACGTCGCCCCAGCCGCCCTCGAAAACACGATGCGCTCCCACCCGCTCATCTCCCAGGTCCTGGTCGTGGGCGATCAGAGGCCGTTCGTCGCCGCGCTCATCACGCTGGACGCGGAAATGCTCCCCGATTGGCTCGCCGCCCACTCGCTGCCCCCGATGAGCGTGGCCGAGGCAGCCACGAACGTCGAGGTCCTGGCCTCCCTGGAGAAGGCGGTGGCCTCGGCGAACGAGCACGTCTCGCGCGCCGAGTCGATCCGTAAGATCAAGGTCCTGACCACCGACTTCACGGAGGCCAACGGCCTGCTCACGCCTTCCCTGAAGGTCAAGCGCCTGGAAGCCACGCGCCGCCTGGCATCCGTCATCGACGAGATCTACGGCGGCCCCGTGCAGAACTGACGCACGCGCGATCTGCGTGCACATGAACGAGGCCGTGGCCAGCTCGCGCTCCCCGCTTTCGATCGGGGATTGCTGAGCCAGCCACGGCCTCGTATGTGCCTGCGGCTACTGCGAGGCGAGGGCCGCCGTCGGGGGCGTGCGCGCTGCGCGGATCGCGGGGTAAAGCCCGGCGATGGCACCGATGAGGACGGTCGCGCCCAGGCCGGCGGCGATCACCCACCAGTGGAGGGTGGGCGGCCACCCGTAGGCGATGCACATTCCCCACGTCACTCCCCCGCCGATGAGGCATCCGGCGACGCCGCCCAGGAAGGACAGGATGAGGGCTTCGGCCAGGAACTGGACGCTGATGTGGCTGCGCTTGGCCCCTAGTGAGCGGCGCAGGCCGATCTCCTTGCGGCGCTCCAACACCGAGATGATCATCGTGTTGGCCACGCCGATGCCGCCCACCAGCAGGGCGATCGACCCGACGCCCGCGAGCAGGGTCGTGAACGTCTGATCGGCGGCGTTCTGGGCGGCCAGCGCGTCCGAGGGGCGCGACACCTTCAGGCCCGTGGACCCCTGGGGTGCCAGGGTCGGCCCGAGCAGGGTCCGCACGTTCTCGACCTGGTCCTCAGAGGAGCGCTCGTAGATCGTCGTCGGCGTCTTGCCCGCGTCGAAGTAGGTCGAAGCGGCGGACACGCCGATCAGCGCGGAGTTGTCGAGTTCTTCGGCCAGGGGCGCGGGTTCCAAGATCCCCAGGACCGTGAAGGATCGCCCGCCCAGCCACACTTGCGTGCCCGGCTGAACGACGCCGAGGAGCTGCGCGGCCTTCGACCCCAGCACGACGCCCGGGTACTTCGCGGTCGCCTCGTTGAGCCAGGCACCACGCTTCATCTGTCCGGAGACGACGTCAAGGAGGTTCGTGTCGGCCGCCATCGTGATAATGCCGCCGGTCGCGTTCGGGTCGGACAGGCGCGAGCGGTACACGGACACGCCGGAGAGCGTGGAGGTGGAGGCCGCCGACGTGACGCCGGGAATCATGCGGGTGCGCCCCACGGAGTCCTCGGGCAGGATCAGCTCCGCGCCGCTCAGGTCCGCACCGCTGCGCGCCGTCAGCATGTTCGTGCCGAGCGCCCGCAGCTGTTCTTGCAGGCGGGCCTGCGAGGAGGCCGAAACCCCGACGACGCCGACCATCGCGGCGATACCGATGGCGATACCGAGCGCTGACAACACGGCACGCATGGGCCGGGCGCGCAGCCCGGTCAAGCCCAGGCGGGCGACGTCGGAGGCGCGCAAACTCGACCGATAGGCGCGCGCGTGCTTCCTACTCGTCATGGCTACCTCCCCCGTCTCCCGGGCGTCCCGAATCGGACACGATTTCACCATCACGAATGGCGATCTGGCGCGGCAGCGACGCCGCCAGGTCGTTGTCGTGGGTGATCACGATGATCGTAGTGCCGGCCTCGTTGAGCTCGCGCAGGAGCGCAACGATGGACGCGCCCGAGCGCGAATCCAGGTTGCCGGTGGGTTCGTCCGCGAGCAGCAGGGCCGGGTGGCCAATGATGGCTCGGGCAATGGCGACCCGTTGGCGCTCGCCGCCCGACATCTGGTGGGGCTTGTGGTCGATGCGATGCCCGAGGCCCACTCGGGTCAGGGCCTCACGCGCGGCCTCGCGGCGCTTCGCCCGAGGTACACCCCGGTAGAGCAGGCCGTCGGCCACGTTATCCAACGCGGACACCCCGGCCGTGAGGTGAAACTGCTGGAACACGAAGCCGATCAACGAGGAGCGCACTCCCGACAGCTCCGTGTCACGCAGGGAGGACACGTCCGTACCATTGATGCAGACGCTGCCCGAGGTGGGCCGGTCCAGCGTTCCGATGAGGTTGAGCAGGGTTGATTTACCGGAGCCCGAGGGGCCGACAATGGCGACGAATTCGCCCTCATCGACGTTCAGGGAGACTCCGTTGCAAGCGTGCACGGGCGGGCTGCCGAAGGACCGGTGCACGTCGGTCAGTTGCAGGATGTGGCTCATCGGTTGGGCACCACCACGCGCTGGCCCTCGGCGATTCCGTCGCCGCTCACTTCGACGCGGTCGCCCGCGAACAGGCCGACGGTGACGGGAACCCGAGTAATGGAGCCGGCCTCGTCGACGACCTCGACGCCAAACTGGTCGGCGCTGAGGGCCACGAGGGCACCCAGGGGCACGGAGAGGACGCCGCTGCGCGACTCGGAGGTGAAGCCGAGAGACACGGACGCCTCCTGCAGGCCTTCGAGAGCCGACGGATCATCCGGGGTGATGGTGACCGGGACGATGCGTTCCTTCGATGCTTCCTTGTTGCTTGACGAGGTGTCGCCGGGCTTATCTGTCGGCGGCTCAACCGCGCTGATCGTGCCGGTCGTCGACTTGGCCGAGCCGGGCAGTCGGATCGTCACGGAATTCCCGACGACGCCCAGGGCCTGGTCGGAGAGCTTCAAGTTCGCGGAGACGATCTGGCGCGAGGACGAGGCCGTGAACAGTTCCGTCTCCGTCGTCGCGGTGTCGCCCACGCGGGCCTTGAGCGCGCCGACGCGCAGGTCCTCGGGGGCGAAGAGCACGGAGCCAAGAGGCAGGGTCCCGTCCTGGGGCAGGCTCAGGGCCTTCTGCCACTTCTTGATCGCGACAATGGTGTTCCAGTCGAAATGCCCGTTAGGAGTCTGCTCGAAGTAGCCCAGAGCGGACAGGGCGGTCTCCAGCTGGACGACGTCCTGGCCGTCGTTCATGCCCTCTTCGAAGGCTCGCCAGGCGGGAACCGCGCCGTGGAGCAGGTAGGCGTTCGCACCGCCCACCGTGTAAACGTGGTCGCCTTGTCCCAGCGTCGTGCCGGGCGTGGGCAGCGCGGTGATGACGCCGTTAAAGGCGCTCTTTTGCACGTAGGAGTCCGCGTAGCGCAGATTACCCTGCACGGTCGTCTCCCCCACCAGGTCGCCGCGCTCAACCGTCGCAGTCGCCCCATCGAAAGACTGCGGCGCGTCGGAAGCCGCACTCGATCCCTGGCAGGCGGACATCGTCAGCGCGCCGACCGCGAGGAGTGCCGCGGCAGCCACGGCACGCGCGGATCGTGGTCGGTTCACTTGGCACCCCCGGCCTGCGCGAAGCACTTGTTCAGGGCATCCTCGGGGATATCCGGCAGGTTCAGGCCCTCGCCGGGCTGGGGGTCCTTCACGTCGTAGCCGAGGCCGCGCAGGCATTCGGCTCCCTTCACCATGGCCTCGCGAACGGCCGGGTCGTTGGCGATATTGCCTTCGCCCGTCAGGTTCGACACCTTCATCATGCACTCGTTGAGGGCGTTGTTGAAGGCGTCGGAGGTGTCGTTGAGCTGGTCGGGGGTCAATCCCGTGTCGGGCACGTCGAAGCCCTTCTCACGCATGCACTGGGCGAAGACCAGGTTGGGGTCGTTGCTGGCCGCGTTCGAGCCCGCGCTCGGTGACTTGGTACTGGGCGAGGCGGGCGAATCGGTCGTTCCACACGCGCTCAGCGCCGCCGCCAGGGTGAGAGCGATAACTGCAAGGGCGCGCGTCTGCGGGCGAGTCTTCATTGAAACTCCTTGAAGAATTTTAGGGTGTGGGAATCACTTCCAAGGATGATTACAGTCCACTTATCTGGAAGCTACCTGAAAACTATCAGAGAGCGCGCGCAGAATTTCATCAGACAACCCTAAGAGTCCAAAAACGAGGCCGTTTCCGCCTGGCCACAGCCCCGCGCCCCGCTCAGCGTGAACCCCGCCCAGGCCTCGTCGCCCCTTGACACATAGCGGGGCGGGGAACGCCTGCGCGTCCCCCGCCCCACTCCTCACCCGACGATCTATCCGTCAGGAGTCTTTGACTCAGTCCTCCACGACCTCAGCGTGAGCCATATTCGCCTTGAGGGTGGCGACGATTTCGCCGTGCTTCTTCTCGCTCAGGGTGACCTTGCGCGCGAAGACGAAGAACGCCAGGACGATGACGCCGAGGGGCGCGTAGAACGCCGCAGCCTTGAAGGTCTCGATGTTGGCGGTCGTCAGCAGGTCGGGGTTGACATCGTTAGTCATGGCGGCCGCGATGGCGACGAATCCGACAATGGAGTTCGACAGAGCACCGGCGATCTTGTCCAGCATGGGTCGCACCGAGAGGGTGACGGCTTCGTTGCGCTTGCCGGTCTTGAGCTGTCCGTACTCAACCGAGTCCGTGATCGTAAGGATCGCAGTCATCTGTATGCACGTGGCAGGCAGGTAGAAGAGCACAAGCGCGATGAAGACGACCGTGAGGTTCGTGGAGAAGAGGATGAACAGGACGTAGGCGATGGCCATGAGCGCCATACCGCCAAGGTAGAGGTAGCGGCGCGGCACGCGGCGGTTGATCGCCGGGTACAGGGGCGTCACAACCAGGCCGATGACGAAGGCGATGATGCCGACGACGGAGTAGATGTCGGGCAGGCGCAGCACGAACTTGAAGAGGTAGATCATGAAGCCCGTGGTCGCGACGTTCGCGATCGAGTAGAGGACGTAGGACAGGGAGACCCACAGGAGCTGATCGTTGCGTCCGATGGCCTGGAAGGCCTGCAGGGGGTTGGACTTGTCGCCCGGATCGCGCAGGACGCTTTCTTCCTCACGGGTGCCGAAGGCGACGGCCAGGCAGGTGACGATGCCGAGGAGCGCGATGACCGCACCAAATCCGGTCCAGCCCTCCTGGCTCTCAGAGCCAGCTCCGGCGAGGCCGCCGAAGAAGGCGACCACGGGGACGACAATGGCGGTGACGCCGTTGTAGCCGATCGAACCGGTGAAGGTACCCAAGGCGGTATAGACGCTTCGCTCCTCCGAGGAGGAGGACAGGGCGGGAATCATGCCCCAGTAGGAGATGTCGCGCAGCGAGTACAGGACGTCGAGCACCACGAAAACGATGATGAAAACGACGATGAAAACACCCTTGTTGACGTTGACCAGGCCAAAGAGTCCGGTGAAGATCGCGAAGAGCAGGATCGATGAGCCGACACCGCCGATCACCTGCCAGGGCTTGAAGCGGCCCCAGCGTGAGGTTGTGTTGTCGACCAGGTTCCCCAGGAGCGGGTCGATAAAGATCTCAGCGATGCGGATGATGAAGACGAGAGCCGTGATGATAGCGATCATCGCCTTAGCCTCGGAGTCCTCGTAGTCGCGGAACAGGGTCTGCGCCGCGTAGTACGTGACAAAGAATGTCGACAGCGCGTTGTAGTACGCCGCCTGTCCCAGATTACCGATCGCATAGCAGATGCGCGATACCCAGCTCTTGTGTGCACCTCGTTCGTGCGACATGGTCCCTCTCCTTCGAAGCAACTCTTGTGTGGACACTTGTAAGTTAACGGATTTACCGGTGATGCGCAAGGGATTTTTCGATTATTAGCTCACGCATGGTTACGTTATTGCGCGCATGAGAAAAAGGGGCTACTCTGATGGCAGAGCAAGTTCGCTCCATCGCAATGTCGCACATTCGGAGGTCACCGTGTCCCGCACCGCTCTTATCAACACGCCCAACCCAGCCTGGCTCCATGATCCGCAGGCCTTCGCTGTCAATCGACTGAGCGCCCGCTCGACGCACCGCTCCACAGCACCCAGCCAGAGCCTCGACGGCACCTGGGAGGTCGCACTCACCTCGGGCACCCGCGTGTCCCTCGGCTCCCCTACCGACGCATTCGATCAGGGCGACGTCCATTCCATCCCCGTCCCCTCCACCCTCGAGACGCAGGGACTATGGCCACCGGCCTATGTCAACATCCAGATGCCGTGGGACGGACATGAGGACCCTCAAGCCCCGGCCGCCCCCAGTGACTGCCGCGTCGCCGTCTACCGCCGTTCCTTCAACCTGGACGAGGCCGTGGCACAGACCCTGGATGCGCGCGGCAGCGTGCGAGTGCGCTTCGACGGCTTCGCGACGGCCCTCTACATCTGGGTGGACGGCACGTTCATCGGCTACTGCGAGGACGGC
Organism: Pauljensenia sp. 20925_1_25; assembly: GCF_041433955.1. Classification (NCBI taxonomy): domain Bacteria; kingdom Bacillati; phylum Actinomycetota; class Actinomycetes; order Actinomycetales; family Actinomycetaceae; genus Pauljensenia; species Pauljensenia sp. 20925_1_25. The sequence goes on from NZ_JAPWCL010000003.1 coordinate 124,176, forward strand.
TACACGGCCAGCGAATTCGACATCACGGAAGCGCTGTCGGGCGAGACAGAGACGCACGACATCGTCGTCGTGTGCTACGAGTACTCCAGCGCCTCATGGCTGGAGGACCAGGACTCGTGGCGCTTCCACGGCCTGTTCCGCTCGGTGTCCCTGGTGGCGTTGCCCGCGACCCATGTGGAGAACCTCGCGGCGCGTGCAGACTACGACGCGGCAACCGGAGAGGGTACGCTCACCGTCGCTGCGCACATCGAGGGCGCACTCGAAAACACGACGATCACCGCAGAGCTGAGCGAGTCAGACGGACAGGTCGTCTGGCACCACGACGGACCCGCGAGCGCCCAGCGCCTCAACCTGGATGCGAAGCTAGCGGACGTGCAACCGTGGAGTGCGGAGTCCCCGTCGCTCTACACGTTGACGCTGACCCTCGAGGACGGGGACGGCGGCGCGGAGCGGGTAACCCAGCGGGTGGGCTTCCGGCGTTTCGAGATCGTCGACTCGGTCTTCACGCTCAACGGCCAGCGCCTGATCTTCCGCGGCTCGAACCGCCATGAGTTCAACGCACGCACGGGCCGCACGATGTCAATGGAGGACATGATCGCGGACGTTAAGCTGTGCAAGCAGCTCAACATCAACGCGATTCGTACCAGTCACTACCCCAACGACACCCGTTTCCTGGACCTGTGCGACGAGTACGGTCTCTACGTCATCGACGAGGCAAACCTGGAGACGCACGGCTCGTGGTGCACGCCCGGTGACATCCCCACCCCCGCCACCGCGATTCCGGGTTCGAAGATGGAGTGGGAGGGCGCGTGTGTGGACCGCCTAGAGTCGATGGTTCGCCAGGACTATAACCACCCGTCCGTGCTCATCTGGTCGCTGGGCAATGAGTCGTTCGGCGGCGAGGTCTTCCGCTCGATGTATCAACGCTCGCACGAACTTGATCCGGCGCGTCCGGTCCACTACGAGGGTGTGACCTGGGACCGTGAGTTCGACGACACCTCGGATATTGAGTCGCGCATGTATGCCCTACCCGACGCGATTGAGGAGTACCTGCGGGATAACCCGACGAAGCCCTACCTGTCGTGCGAGTACATGCACTCGATGGGTAACTCGGTGGGCGGCCTGCAGCTCTACACGGCCTTGGAGCGTTACCCCGCCTACGGAGGCGGTTTCATCTGGGATCTGGTTGACCAGGCGCTCTACCACGAGGCGACGGCCGGCTCGGGCGGTGAGTTCCTGGCGTACGGCGGTGATTTTGAGGATCGCCCCTGCGATTGGGAGTTTTCCTGCGACGGCATTCTCTTCGTCGATCGCACCCCGAAGCCCCAGGCGCAGGCCGTCAAGGCGCTCTACGCTCCGGTGATGCTCACCCCGAGCGCCAAGGAAATCCGAGTCAATGCGGTGGCTCTGCCCGCTGCTTTGTCGGATCTGCGTATCCGCGCTCGCGTGCTCGCCGACGGCGAGGTCGCGTGGGAGGAGATGTATGAGGCCGTGGCTGCCCCTGGCGAGGAGAGCGCCGTGGCCGTGGGTTGGCCGAGCGACCTCCTGGCCGACACGCAGCACGAGATCGTCCTGGAGGCCGCGCTCGTCCTGGCCTCCGACACACCATGGTGCGAGGCCGGACACGTCGTGTCCGTCGGGCAAACGATCTACTCGCGTCCCGAGGTGGCCGACACCGCGCCTGCGGGCGGGGTCTCCTTTACGGTGGGCCGCTGGAACATCGGCATGCGCGAGGGTGACAACGAGGCGTTGCTGTCTCGCACGGCGGGCGGCATCGTCCAGTGGAAGCGCGGGGAGACGGCCATGGTGGCACGCCCACCGCGCCTGACCACATTCCGTCCGCTCACGGACAACGACCGTGGCTGCGGTCACGGCTTTGATCGCGCGTGCTGGACGACGGCTGGTGCCTACGCGCGCTGCGTGGGCACGCGCGTGGAGGAGGGACCCGGCAGCGTTGTCGTGACCTACGAGTACAAGCTCGCTGGTCTGGACGAGGTGATCGTTCCGGTCCGCTACGAGCTGCGCGCCGACGGCACGATCCGCCTGACCGCAACCTACCCGGGTGCACAGGGTCTCCCGACCATGCCATGCTTCGGCGTGGAGTGGGCGCTCCCAGCTTCGATTGACCACCTGCGCTTCTACGGCCTCGGCCCCGTTGAGGCGTACGCGGATCGACTGGACGGTGCAACGCTGGGCGTGTGGGAGGCCGGCGCGGCGGAGGGCATCGCACCCTACGCGGTGCCGCAGGAGTGCGGCTACCACCCGGGTACGCGCTGGTGCGAGGTGACTGACGCCGAGGGCCACGGCCTGCGCGTCGATGCCCACGGCGAGCTGGGCGTCTCGCTCCTGCCCTATTCCTCGGCGCAGATCGAGCAGGCCGCACACTGGTGGGAGCTACCCGCACCCGAGGAACGCGCGGCGACCTACCTGCGCCTCCTCACCGCGCAGATGGGGGTCGGCGGCGACGACTCCTGGGGATCGCCGGTCCACGATGAGTTCCACGTCGACGCGAGCGGCGCACAGGTGCTCGACGTGACGCTGTCCCTCATCTGACGCACGCGGGCGGCGGGGGTATGTTCCAATCCCCCGCCGCTCACCTGTGTCTGCGCCACTGTTAGGACTCTGGCACGTCCTCGGCGGGCACGAAACTCTGGCGCGCGACCAGGCGGGTCGACAGCAATATATGATGCTTGTGTTTGAAGCGACCCACAATCGAGTCGGACAGCAGCATCAGAGTCGTCTCCGCCAGCTCGGAGGGTTCGATCGCGTAGGAGCTGAGCGGCGGTGCCGTGTACTCGCAGACCTCCAAGTTGTCGATAGAGACGACCGCCACCTGATCGGGCACGCGGATCCCGCGTGCGAACAGCGCCTGGAGGACACCGACAGCGAGCGAGTCCGCGGCAACCAGGAGCGCATCAGGCACCTTCTGGCCGCACGCGTCGAGCAGCGCCTCGGTCTGCCGACGCCCGTTGTCCACGGTAAAAGGACCGGTCGCGAACACCATGCCCTCAACCGGCATGTTCAGCAGGCGCGCCCACTCGTCGAACGCGATGGTTCGCGGGTCCTGGCAAAACAAGTGAGATCCCATCATGTGTCCGTCCCCGCCAATGAAACCGATGCGAGTCCGGCCCTGCTCGCGCAGCGCATAGATCGCTTCAATGACGGTCTGCTGCAGGTCGGGGCGCACGGAATGGAAGAGGGTGGGCGCAGGGTTAATGTCGATGAACACGCCGTGGGGCAGCGCCTCATGCAGCGCGGTCAGGTCTTCGCGCGTCAGGGGCGCGGGACCCAGCGAGACGAAACCGGAATACTCGTCGCTCGCGTCGATCAGTGAGCGCACGTCGGGAAAGAACGACAGGCTCATCATGTTCTCGATAGCGCGCTCGCTCAGCGCCTCGCGCACATCGGAAAAATAGGAATCACGCGGGCCGGGCGAGGAGTCGAAGTTTTCCAGCACCGCAATCGTCTGGGGGATGCCGGAACGAGAGGTGCGCAGCGCGTAGCCGAGTTCGTTGGCAACCTGGATCACGCGGTGGCGGGTCGACTCTTTCGCGGTGAAGCTGGGGTCACCAGATAAGACACGAGACACGGTCGCCTTCGAAAAGCCCGTCGCCTTCGCGATATCGCCAAGATTAACCATCGGCCTTATCCCCCAAACACCCTCTAGCCACCTCGTGACAGTCTAACCGACGCGGGACGTGCGAACGCGGATGAACGCCGCTCTACCCGGGGGTGTGTCGATGGACGAGGCCGTGGCTGGGTTTTCCTTCACCACTCGGCCCGCGCGACGCGCTTAGAGGCAGGAGGACTCGTCGTATTCGGCTTTGATGTCCTCGTGGTGACGGATAACCTCACGCACCATGAAACCCAGGAACTTCTCGGCAAAGTCGGGGTCGAGGCCGGAGGAGGCGGCCAGCGTGCGCAGGCGCTCGACCTGGCGGGCCTCGCGAGCTGGGTCTGCGGGAGGCAGATCCAGGCGCGCCTTGATGTGCCCGACGCGCTGCGTGCAGCGGAAACGCTCGGCGAGAATATGCACGAGCGCGGCGTCAATGTTGTCGATGGTGGCGCGAGCCTCGGCCAGCTCGGCGGGTACACCACTCACGCCCCGATCAGCGGAACCGGCAACCCGGGCTTCGTCTTGATTCTGCATGGAATCCTCCCGTTACGTCTCGACTGTTCAGAAGTCTAGCGGGAGGACTCAGGCACTGCGCTTACCTTCCGAGGAGCGTTCAGGATAAAGTTCGGCCTCGCCATAGCCTTCGACCAGATCGCGCGTGACGAGCACGCGGGCGACATCGTCGCGGCTAGGCAGGTCGAACATGAGATCAGAAAGTGTCTGTTCCATGATGGAGGACAGGCCGCGCGCGCCGGTCTTGCGTTCGTTCGCCAGAGTGGCGATAGCCAGGAGCGCGTCGTGGGTGAACTCCAGTTCCATACCGTCCAGCTCAAACAGGTGCTGGTACTGGCGCACGAGCGAGTTCGACGGTTCAGTCAGGACGCGGACCAGGTCTTCCTCCGTCAGCTCCTTCGTGGAGGTCAGGATGGGAAGTCGGCCAATGAACTCGGGGATCATGCCGAACTTGTGCAGATCCTCGGCGCTCACGGCCTCGTAGAGATCACCCATCTCCGAGGTGCTCTTCAGTTCGGACCCGAAGCCCGTGGAACGGCGGCCCAGGCGGGCCTTCACGATGTCTTCGATGCCAGCGAAGGCACCGGCGGCGATGAAGAGGATACCGGAGGTGTCGATCTCGAGGAACTGCTGGTGGGGGTGCTTGCGCCCGCCCGTGGGGGGCACGGAGGCGACCGTGCCTTCGATGATCTTCAGGAGGGCCTGTTGCACGCCTTCGCCCGACACGTCGCGGGTGATGGAGGCGTTCTCAGCCTTGCGGCCAATCTTGTCGATCTCGTCGACGTAGATGATGCCCTTCTCGGCCTTCTTGATGTCACCATCGGCCTCCTGAATGAGGCGCAGGAGAATGTTTTCCACGTCCTCGCCGACGTAGCCAGCCTCCGTCAGGGCGGTGGCGTCAACGATGGCGAAAGGCACGTCAAGCAGGCGGGCCAGGCAGCGCGCCAGGTGGGTCTTACCCGTGCCCGTGGGACCTAGCAGCAGAATGTTGGACTTCGTGCCCAGCATATCCTCGGCATTGCCGGCCTCACGCGAACGCACGCGCTTGTAGTGGTTATACACCGCGACCGAAAGGGCACGCTTCGCGCGATCCTGACCAATGACCCACGTATTCAGGAATTCATTAATCTCGCGAGGCTTGGGAAGGGGGGCAGCAGCCGTCAACGCTTGCTGCGCGCCCAACTCTTCCTCAATAATCTCGTTACACAGCTCGATGCATTCGTCACAGATGTATGCGCCGGAGCCACCGATGAGCTTACGCACCTGCTTCTGACTCTTCCCGCAGAAAGAGCACTTGAGCAGTTCCGCGCCATCAGTCAGACGAGCCACGAGACCTCCTCAAAATTGAACATTTTCCGTTCGGTCGAATATGTATTCGCACTTACTACAAAATAACCTAGTGCACAAGGGAGAAAAATCCATCGCGGCGCGCACATTGTTACGAAATGTTCACTTATCACAACACATCAGATCGTAACACGCATCACAGCATACTTTCAACGCGCTCAATAAGAGGCTTTCCCGCAACATTGGTCGGACACCATGCCCTTGTTTCAACAACGAGGCCGTGGCACCCGCCACGCGAAAACGCACGGGGAAGCCACGGCCTCGTCGATGACGACAGCGTCAGAGAGCCTTACGAGACTCAAGCACCTGATCGATCAGACCATACTCGGCCGCCTGCGGGGCAGTGAGGATCTTGTCGCGCTCGATGTCGCGGCGCACCTGCTCCACCGACTTACCCGAGTGGTACGAAATGGTGTCCTCGAGCCACGCGCGCATACGGTCGATCTCGTCGGCGACGATCTGGATGTCCGAGGCCTGCCCCTGCATACCCTCCATCGCCGGCTGGTGAATGAGGATACGAGCGTTAGGCAGCGCCAGACGCTTCCCGGGCGAACCAGCGGCCAGCAGCACGGCAGCTGCGGAGGCGGCCTGTCCGAGGCACACCGTCTGCACCTGCGGCTTGATGTACTGCATCGTGTCGTAGATCGCCGTCAGCGCCGTGAAGGAGCCACCGGGCGAGTTGATGTACATGGTGATCAGCGAATCCGGGTCCTGGGACTCCAGGACCAGCAGCTGCGCCATCACGTCATCGGCGCTGGCATCATCCACCTGCACGCCCAGGAACACGATGCGATCCTCGAACAGCTTCGTGTACGGATTTTGACGGCGGAAACCGTAGGCCGTGCGCTCCTCGAAGTCGGGCAGCACGTAGCGGGCCTGCGGCATCTGGCGGGCAACCGCCTCAAAGTAGGGCTGAGTGCTCATCAGTTCTCTCCTCGCGTTCCGATCTCCTGCGGGCTGTCGATCACGCGATCAACGAAGCCGTACTCGAGGGCCTCCTGCGCGGTGAACCAGTGGTCGCGATCACCATCGGCCTCCACCTGCTCGACAGTCTTGCCCGTGCGAGACGCGGTGATCGCTGCGAGTTCCTTCTTCATGCCCAGGATCAGGTCCGCGTTAATGCGGATCTCCGTCGCCGAGCCGCCAGCGCCACCCAGGGGCTGGTGCAGCAGCACGCGCGTGTGAGGCGTGATGTAACGCTTCCCAGGAGCACCCGCGGTCAGCAGGAACTGACCCATCGACGCGGCCAGACCCATGCCGACCGTGACGACGTCCGGCTTGATGTACTGCATCGTGTCGTAAATAGCCATACCGGCCGTGACCGAGCCGCCGGGCGAGTTGATGTACAGGTAGATATCGCGGTCCGGATCCTCGGCCGCGAGCAGCAGCAGCTGCGCGCAAATCGCGTTCGCGTTCTCATCGCGGACCTCGCCGCCCAGCCAAATGATGCGCTCCTTGAGCAGGCGCTGGTAGACCGAGTCGCCCAGTCCCAGCTGCGAGCCATCGCCAGCAGCCCCGGTATTGTGCACGCTCACGCGTACCTCCTCGTCTGTTCGCGGGCCCAGGTGGCCCCATTGGTGTCAACCGTACCCGGTGCGCGGCCCGCAGCGCGCGCGCCGGGCCGCCGTTTCGCTGTCGGCACATGCGCTCGAGGGGCGAGGCCCAGGCCTCGCCCCTCGAGATTAGATCGGGGTGATCGTCAGTGCGACAGTCTCGCGCCCGCACTCACTCCTGCTCGTCGGCGACCTCGGTAATGATCTCCGCGCCCTCTTCGGTGGCGGGATCGGTGCCGAAGAACTTGGACAGATCAACGTCAGCGCCGTTGGTGTCCTTGACGGTGACGACCTTGAGGGCCTCGATGAGGGCCTTCGAGCGGCCGAGGTCAGCAACAACGTTCGACATCTGCTGGGGGGAAGAGAACAGCTGGTTGATGTCGATGCCGAAGTTCTGGGACATCTGGATCGCGTAGTCGATGAGTTCCTGCTGGGAGACCTGGACGTCGAACTTCTTGGCCAAGGCCTCGGAGAGCAGCTCGGTGCGAATCTCCTTCTCGACAGCCTCGCGAGCTTCCTTCTTCTCCTTGGGCTTGGCGTCCTCGCCCACGCGGTGCTCGACCTGGTGGTCGACCGCGGACTCGGGCAGAACGATCTCAACCTTGCCGAGGAGAACGTCGATCAGGGCGTCGCGCGCGGCGAGGGCCTGCTGGGACTCCTTGGACTCGGCGGCCTGCTTCTTGAGGTCTTCCTTGAGTTCGTCGATGGTGTCGAACTCGGAGACCATCTGAGCGAAGTCGTCGTCAGCCTTGGGCAGCTCGCGCGCTTTCATAGCCTTGACCGTGATAGTGACTTCAGCCTCTTCACCCTCGTGGTCGCCGCCCTTGAGCGTGGATGTGAAGGTGACCTCGTCGCCGGCCTTGGTGCCGCGCAGGGCGGTGTCCTGGCCGTCGAGCATGGTGCCAGAGCCGATCTCGTAGGAGACGTCAGAGGCGGAGTCAACCTGCTCGCCGTTGATGGTGGCAACCAGGTCGATGGTGGCGAAGTCGCCAGTCTTGGCCTTGCGGTTGATGGTCTTGAGGGTGGCGAAGCGGCCACGCAGGTCTTCGAGTTCCTTCTCCACGTCCTCGTCGGTGACCTTGGTGGGGGCAACCTCGACGACGATGGACTCGTCGATCTCGGGCAGCTCGAAGGCGGGGACCACGTCAACCTCGGCGGTGAAGACCAGCTGGCCGCCCTGGGGGCCGGTCACGTTCGGGATCTCGGTGACGTCGACGGTCGGCTGAGCCATGGGGCGCAGGTCGTTCTCGTTGACGGCGTCGGAGTAGTGGCCGGGCAGGACCTGGTTGACGACCTGCTCGATGACGGCGGCGCGGCCGAAACGCTGGTCGATGATGCGCGGAGGCACGTGGCCCTTACGGAAGCCGGGGATGTTGACCTGTCCGGCGATCTCCTTGTACGCCTTGTCCATTTCGGACTTGAGTTCCTCAAAGGGAACCTCAACGGTCAGACGAACCTTGGTGGGCTCGAGGGTTTCGACGGTGCTCTTCACGTGCGTACGCTCCGTAGTCTACGAATAGGGGAACGCCCACTTCGGGCGCATGACAACTCGCCCAGTGTACGCCACGGCCCCGGCGATGTCTCTCTTCGCCGTGCCAAATCGGGCGTATGGACCCGATCACGGCCTGATCTCGTGCGCAATTACACACGCGTGACGTTTCGTGCGCCTGGGTGACGAGGCCGGGGCGGAGGCGTCGGGTCGCGTGTCCTCAGATTGTCAGGTAGTGGGAACGGCCGCGCACGACGGCGGCCAGACGCGCGCGAGGCACGTCGGCGACCTGGCGCACGCCACCGACGATAGCGGCGTGAGTAGCCCGGGCTTCGGAGTCGTCGACGGCGGTGAAGCGCGCTGTCACGCGAGGCTGACCTGCGGCGATGGCGATGTCCCAGGATTCGAGTCGGGTGACGGCACGCGCCGCCTGCTCAACTTCTTCGGGGGCCCGGCCGGGTGCGAGGGTGGTGACCGTCATGATGGTGCGATAGGACGGCATGGCCTCTCCCCTGCTGACGTTTTGCGCGACAGTACTGCCGCTGATGGTCGGGGTGACAGGATTTGAACCTGCGACCCTCTGCTCCCAAAGCAGATGCGCTACCAAGCTGCGCTACACCCCGAAGGACTCGTGTCCGATGCACCATCATACGGGAGCGAATGCTAAATGTCGCGCACGTGGACGTTTGCCGCTAAGCTCTTCCGTGTCCCCCTCGGGGGTACGCGGATGTAGCTCAATGGTAGAGCCTCTGCCTTCCAAGCAGATCACGCGGGTTCGATTCCCGTCATCCGCTCCAAAAGAACGTCACTCTGGATACAAAGGTTTCCGGCACGGCCAGGAACTATCCAGGGTGGCGTTTTCGCTGTTCTGTGGCGGTTTTGGGGTGTTGAAGCCGGGTGTGCGGTGCCATGGAGGAGCCTCTGACGGCGGCTGATCGGAGCCTCGGAGGGGTGACTCAGGGGCTCGCTCGGTGCGTCGAGGCAGAAAGCGTCAAAAATGTGGCCTTGCGTCAAAAGGTTCAGCTCCGCGTCAAAAAGTACAGCCTCGCGCTCTCACGGATCAACCAGAAAACGACAAGGTCCCAAGGAACGCCCGGAGACCGAGTTTGAAAAAACCGGGACATGTTGGATTTGGACCAAACGTGTGCTGAGGTAGTACTTCACCCTTGCTGGACCATGGTTTACATTAGCTATATTTTGTATCTTACAATTACCTGGTTATCCAAATAGGTAGGCTTACCTCAGTCTCGAAGGAGCGCAATTAGGCTAAATCATAGTCGGATCTGAACACTCTAAAAGTTGCCCCTGCCGAACCTTGCATTCGGCTTAGCCTTGTTGTACCATAGTGACGCAGGTGACTTTCTGCTACCCGAATATGTTCAGATTCTGAGAGATTGGACAAGTCATGGTCCCCTTTGACCTTGACACCCGTGTTGAAGAGGTTGAGGAAGCTGTTTGTCCTCAAATCGCCTCGAAGTTCCTGTGCGCCCCTGGGTGCCCGACCGGCGGCATTGCACGCTTCACTACCCAGTGTACTAACGTCTGCGGCATCTCTGTTGGCTTCAAGCAGTTAGTAGCTTTGTCGCAACAGTCGGCCCTGGAGGTAAGGCATCCTAGGCCTTACCTCCAGGGCCGTTTTCTTTGAAAGGTAGGCCATGCCAGCTATATCGGTAACTGATTTGTCGGTTGGGTACAAGAATTCCCCAGTAGTGAGCGGCATTAACTTGCAGCTAAATACTGGCAGGATAATCTGCCTCCTTGGACCAAATGGAGCAGGTAAAACCACCTTAATGAAAACGCTCCTCGGTCGGATAAAACCAGTAAGTGGCCACATTAGATACGATCAGACAGACATTAGCGAAATGTCAGCTGCAATCGACCATCCAAGCCACTTTCCATATCTGAGTGGTAAACAAAATGTACAGGTCGTCGCGGCATTCTGGGGTCTGGATGTTGATCCTGAGTCGGCCTTGGATAGTGTGGACATCGTCCGCGCTGCCCACGGGCGGAAAGCCAAGGACTACTCGACCGGCATGAAGGAACGGCTGGAGCTTTGTCTTGCTTTATTATCTAGACCAAAATTTTTGTTCCTTGATGAGCCACAGAATGGTTTGGATCCAGATGGCATGATCTCCTTGTCTGCGACGCTTCGTCGTTATCGGGACGAAGGGAACTGCGTTGTAATATCAACGCACCTCCTCCATGAGATTCAAGGCGTCCCGGATGAGTGTGTCGTAGTTCGTAACGGCAAAGCTTTGCATATCCCCGACCTCAACGGCGTGAATCTCGCGGACCTATATAACCGGAGGTAGGGCCATGCCAATCACTTCAGCTATCCGTGCTTTGCTTACTTACTATTGGAATATCTGGTATTTTCTCGCGGCTATCTTGGGCTCAATGGCGTCGCTATTCCTCGGCGCATGGATTTCAAGTGAGGCAAGCGGAACTCCAATAACAGGGGGATACAGCTTCTTCTTTACTGGAACGCAGCCACTGATTTCCCTCGCATTACTCTTTATACTTGATGCTAGGGTTTCCGAGGTCCACTATGGGGGTTTGCCTCGGCAGGTATACATTGCTTGGTTACCTAGCGTCCTGCGCACTATCTGTCGAACGCTTTTAATAATTCTTGTGAACCTGCTTAGTGTGCTGTTATTCGATCTAACAATGGTTTTGTCTGGTTCGAAGATGCACTCAGGGCTAGCGACCCTGCTTTGCTTTCTTACCCTCCAAAGTATACTAATTGCTCTGATCTACTCAACATTAGAAAGTCTCTCAAGACCTCCGGCTGCCGCGGTAATTTCAGGTGTTCTTCTGTACTTCTGGATAGTGCTACCCCGTAACCTAGCTGACAATGCTACCCCATACATATCAAACGCCGTCCACTTGGTAGGGCTGAATCTCAATGGTACCACAAACTCGTTCGTAGATATCCAGGAGCAATCAAATTTGGGTTTCTCTGCGCTTATCCCGATAGCAATCCTAATTATTATCTATGTTCTTGTGACTAGGTTTCGAAGTGAAGGAGCATTAAGAAAATGAAGTTTTTGTGTTCTATCGAGCGAATCGCAATCATTCGTTGGGTCACGATTGCTTATATCGGTGCACTAGTTCTTCCGGTGCTATTTCTCCGTTATGGAAATATCATTGCCGTAGCGCAATCCGCGTTACTCATCGCGCTCCCAATTGCCACGGCAGGTCTAGCTTTATCGCATGCTAAGGTCCCTGCCTCGTATGTCTCGTTTAGTATTCACGATAAAGTTCTGCTCCGGTTCATTGCTAAATCGCTGCTTCTCGCACAAGTAGTTAACCTTTGTTTGAGTCTGCTTTATGTCTCTGTCATTGGCGAGATTGTTAATGAGCCACTGTCGAGTCATACTGCTTTAGTACTTGTTTTCTCTTCGGTTGTGCTAACTCTGGCCTGTTTTGCGCTTCGGCTTTGGACTACTTCATTAGTTTCATGGATTGTTATCATCTTTTTTGTGGTGGCAGGTCTTCCGATTAGCACTGGTGATTTTGCAAACTCACCTGTTTTGTTTGCTGTCGTTCCCACGACTTGGGTTTCAAAAGGTGCCACCTTTGGCTATATATTTTCTACCGGGATTCTGTTGGCTGCGATAAGTTCGGGGTTTTTACTGAGGTCGGTGAAACGTGCATAGTTATACTGGTTCTTCCGAGTTGAGTGTGGGTGACCGGGTGTTGGTCGGGGGTTGCGGGTAGAGGTCGAGGTCCTTGATGATAAGCGGACTTCTACCCCCGCGATCTTCAAAGGACCTCGACAATGTCGGGTTATAGGACATTTCGTGTTGCTGGGGTGAGTCCCAGGTGTTGTGGTAGGGGGTGGTGTGGTGGAGTTCGTTGAAGCAGATTGCGTCGCCCCAGCCAGGGATGATGCCGGTGGCTTGGTAGGTTTGGCTGGCGTGGTACCAGGCATTTTCGAGGGCTGCGTCGGTGGGCATGGTCGCCAGGATCGTTGCCGCTGGTTGCGGGTGGGGAGAGTGGGTGTAGCACCACCAAAACACGGCTTTCATACGTCGGGTTAGGCGCATGCCGCGGTGGTCGCGCAGCATCTGGCGTAATTGGGCGTTCGTGCTTTCGATCTGGTTGGTCATCGCGGGCATCTGGTGTGTCCAGGTGGGCTCCAGGTAGGTGAACAAGAGCCCCTGGGAGATGAGCTTGTTGAGGCTGTTACGCGCTCGCACGAGACGTTCGTGGGTGTATTCCCATCCCCCCTCAGGTCTGCGTGTTTTCTCCTCCAGGAAGTCCTTCCAGCGCGTGCACCACTCCTGGTAGGCGCCTATCCATTCCTGAGCATCTTCGATGTCTGTCACGTGGGTGAGCTGGCGCCCAAGAGCGTATAAGCGTTGTGAGGCCTCCAGTTTGGGGCGCGTTGTGGTGGCTTGGCGGATACGGCAATACGCGTGGAAGGTACAGCGTTGAACGCGCGTGGTAGGCCAGACCTTCGTGCACGCCCTGGCAAAGCCACTACCCCCGTCGGTGACGACCAGGGCCGGGGGCGCGATCCGGCTCATGAGCGCGCCCCAGGCCCGAGAGTTCTCGCTCCTAGCCGCGTACCAGCCCAGCACACAATCGGGTGTTTGGGCGATAAGCACCACGGCATTTCGGCCCAGGTGAATACCGTCGACGACAATGACCTCATGAACCTCATCGACGATCGGGCTGAACGGCCATAACTGCCACAACGCCTCACAACGCCTACGAAACGAACGACCCCCACCAGACAAATCCACCTGACGACGCCGACCCAGCAGCCAGGCCAAGAACTCATCAAGATGCTTCGCCGTAGAGTCAATGTCGTTCAACGTCGTGATTTTGCAGGGTTTACACCGCCAACGCTGACGACCTGTAGACGTCTTACCGTGACGGATCATGGGGCGGCCACACACAGGCCCGCGATGCAGTATTCACAGGAACGAGGCAAACACGACCAACTAAAATCGTGACTTTCCCGCGCGACAAAGCCAAAAAGTCACTCCTCCAGCAACACGTAGTGTCCTATAACCCCAGAGACCTACAACCCCATTGACAGCATCCTCGCTGATAAAAATGGCCCCGGCCATTTGTGCATTGCTGACGCAAGAGGCCTGACCGGGGATCTGTTACTGGAAGGCTACAACAATCTCCCCATCGTCAGCAAGTAGGTTCAGCATGATCTCGGGTTAGCCGTAGCACAGCGCCAATCAACAGCAGAACACAGGTAGGTGATACCCACGGATGCAGGAATCTCCGAGCGTGGCATCGCCAAACAATCGGAAAGCCTCGGGCCGAGCGGCCCGAGGCTTTCGCGTCCCCCTCACGCTCACGCCGATTCGGGGAACGTGGAGGTGTCGATGACGTAGCGGTAGCGCACGCGCGAATCCACGATGTTGTCGTAGGCCTCCGTGATGTCCTCACCGGTGATCATCTCAACCTGCGGGATGACACCGTGCTCAGCACAGAAGTCCAGCATCTCCTGAGTTTCGGCGATGCCGCCGATCTGGGAGCCAGCGAAAGACTTGCCGCCGTTCACGAAGGCGCGCAGCGGCAGCGAGACGGGCTCGGTGGGCAAGCCCACATCAACGAAGACGCCGTAGGGACGCAGGGCCGCCATGTATCCGGCGTAGTCGAGGCCGTCGGCAGACACGGTGCACAGGATCAGGTCGAAGGAACCGCGCAGGGATTCAAGCACGCCTTCCTCGCTGGTCGCATAGAAGTGGTCAGCACCGAAGCGGCGTGCGTCGACTTCCTTGGAACGTCCATGAGAGATGACGGACACGTCTGCGCCCATGGCCTTGGCGATCTGCACGCCCACGTGCCCGAGACCCCCCATACCCAGGATGGCCACGCGCACACCGGGACCCACGTTGTAATGCTTCAGCGGCGAGTAGGTGGTGATACCAGCGCACAGGAGAGGGGCGCAGGCCGCAAAATCCAGCTCAGACGGGATATGCAGCGCAAAGTCGGCGCGCACCGTGAAGCCCCGAGAGTATCCTCCTGTCGTCGGCTTCCCCTCGGCGTCGGCACGGTAGGTCCACAGGGTTCCAGGCGTCGAGGTGCACCACTGCTCGTAGCCGGACTCGCACATCTCGCAAGTGCCGCACGAGCCGACCAAGCAGCCCACGCCCACGCGGTCCCCCACCTTGAAGGTCGTCACGCCGGGGCCAACCTTGGCGACTGTGCCAACGAACTCATGGCCAGGCACAAGCGGGTAAGCGACGGGACCCCACTCGCCGCGGGCGGAATGGATGTCAGAGTGGCAAATGCCCGCGTAGGCGACATCGAAGTAGATCTCGCCCTCGCCCGGCTCACGAATGTCGATCTGCAGGGGATGGAACTGGGTGGTGGCATCGTCGCAACCGTAAGCGATTACGCTGGGCATCACAACTCCTTTGTCCAATCAATTCGGGATGACACAAGCATACTGCAACAAAAAGCCCCGACGCCGAAGTGAACTGCCTCCCGTTTCTTGGACATCGAAATTGAAGTCCTGGGAATGGGAGGCTTTTCGTGCCTGTGGATGTATGTGTGAGGCATGATCGTTTGCTTCGGGAGCAGGCGGTGGTGATGTTTGAGAGGGGATTTGGTTATCGTTTGGCTGCCAGGAGGCTTGGTGTGTCTGCTGAGACTGTGAGAGAGTGGCACAAGATGTACCGAGTGATCGGGAGGGATGGGCTTCTTGCCATGGGAGTAAAGCAGACCAGATACGACTATGAGACCAAGGTCGGTGCGGCGAGGGCCGTGGTTGATGGTGGGATGAGTAAGCCTGAGGCGATGGTGCGTTTTGGTATTGCGAGTGCGACTCCGTTGAAGCGGTGGTGCAGGCTGTACCGCGAGGGCGGCGCGCAGGCCCTTAAGCCCAAGCCTAAGGGCAGGCCGAAGGGGT